>NZ_JBWJPF010000041.1:0-16725 GCF_056393265.1 Stenotrophomonas sp. Steno-C15 | reverse complement strand
CGTCAGCAGCACGTCGCGGACCTGTGCGCTGTCCAGGTAGGGGAAGCGCTCAAACAGCAGCCCGAGGGCGCCGGTGATGTGCGGCGCCGCCATCGAGGTGCCCGTCTTCAGGCCGTAGGTGTACTCGGTGTTCTCGCTGTCGATGATCAGCCGCAGGTACTCGCTGGTTTCCTCGATGCGTCCCTGGATCTCACCGGAGACGATGGTGCTGGCGATGTCGGTGCCCGGGGCGGAGATGCACCAGTTGGCGGCGGCACCGCAGATGCTGGAGCTGTCGTCGAGCACATAGTCGGTTTCGCCATCGTCGGCGACCGGCTGGCGCACGTTGGCCACGGCGAGCCAGTAGGGTTCGATCTCCGGCTTCCAGCGGGGCAGGGCCGCAGTGATGCCCGCGACGGCCCCGCTGCCGTTGCCGGCCGACCACACCTGGATCAGGGTCGACCCCGGGGCAGCGTCACTGCCTGCATAGATGCTGCCGTAGACGTCGTAATCCGCGCCAATCGCGGCGTACTGGCGGTCGAGCGCCGCGGCACTCATGTTGCGGGTCGAGATGCCCCAGCTGTGGTTGATGGCGCGCACGCCCTGCGCCTGGATCTGCGCATACATGTCCAGTACGGCGTCGTCGTCCGGGTCGGTGCGGTACACCGCGCGCGGGCGATAGAAGCCATCCGGATCCAGGCGCCACTCATAGTAGGTGTCACCGAACACGCGCGCTGCCGTCAGGTCGGCACCGAAGGCCACGCCATGCATGCCGGTGCCGTCGCGGTTGGCGCCGATGGTGCCCAGCACGTGGGTGCCATGATCGGCGTAGCTGAAGCCGTAGGGCAGGCCGGCCGCGATCAGGCGACCGGCGAGCGCCGCCGGCACCCCGACACCGAGGCCGTAATAGTTGTAGCCGGGTTGTTCGCCGCGGGTCTGCGCGCAGGCCCCTTCGCCGGCGACGATCCCCGCCGTCGCGCAGTCCGGGCCGATGGTGATGCTGGTGGTGTTGCGGCCGGCGAATTCCGGGTGGGCCAGCGCCGAGCCGGAATCGAACAGCGCCAGGCGTACACCCTGGCCGGTCAGGCCGCGGGCATAGGCATGGTCGGCCCCCATCGCGGCCAGGCCCCAGTCGGCATTGAACTCGTCGCTGTGCCAACTGGCGGCGTCGCCCGCGTTGCCCAGGACCGGGGTGGACGTGGCCTGCGCCGAAGCACCAACGGTTGCGTCCGTCTGTGCATGGCCCGGCTGGGCCCACGCCGCCTGCAGCTGGCGCTGCTGCTGCCAGGCATCGAGTGAATCGGAGGCCATCGCCGGCAGGGCGGCTGCCAGTAGCAGGGAGCTGGCCACCGCGAGTGCCAGCGGGCGTTGCAAGGGGGAACGGGAGCGGGACGAACGGCCATGCAGCGGGTGATTCATCAGGCAAACTTCCTTGATTGACGGTCTACCCAGCCGCTAACTGTCCTGAATGCGTTTCACCCCCAGCGATGTGACGGGAATTTTGTTAACGCGTTAATGTTTCGTGACGGAAGCCGCACTTTTCGCGCCCTGCCGCATCCGTCTGTACAGGCACCCCTGGAGATTGACGGCGTGCTGGCCGCCGCACAGTTTTCGTTTTCGCCCCTCATTGAACAGGAACGCCATGGCTGTCAGACGCATCGTCGCCAACATCGCCACACCCGATCCGACGCGCGCCGCCGCGTTCTACGGCAGCATCCTCGGCATGCCGGTGGTGATGGACATTGGCTGGATCGTCACCTACGCCGGGCAGCACACTGCGCCTGCGCAGCTCAGCTTCGCCAGAGAGGGCGGGTCGGGAACGCCGGTACCGGACCTCTCGATCGAGGTGGACGATCTGGATGACGTCCTGCAACGGATCCGCAGCGCCGGCATTGATGTCGTTTATGGTCCTGTCGAGGAGCCATGGGGCGTGCGTCGGTTCTTCGTCAGGGACCCGTTCGGGCGCCTGCTGAACCTGCTCAGCCACAGCTGAGGCGCGTTGCTCAGTCCTGCTGACCCGGTTCGTCGCGATCCCGTGGACCGTGGTCGGATTGCTGGCGCTGCTGCTGTGCGCGGGCGTGGCGTGCATGGCCGCCTTCGCGACCGATCGCGGCCATGTGCTGGCGATCGCGGCTGATGGCTTCGCCTCCCTTGCGGCCGGCAATGCGCGCCTCGGCGGAACTGAACTCATGGGCGTTGCCGGAGGCATGGGCGGCGCGCCCACCCTTGGCGGCGATCGCGCGCTGCATGCGCTGGTCCATCGACGCGAACCCGCGGTTGCTGCTGGCCATAGGGGATCTCTCTCGGCGTGGCGGAGCCTCATGCTTGCCGACGGCAGGCTAACGGTACGTCCGCAGATGGCGCGTGGTCTTCACGTTCTGCCTGCCTGTCGTTGACGCTGCACTTGCGCAGCGCCGCTATCGCCCTGGACACAGGCCACGCCTAGAATCGGTTCATCCCGGTAGCTCCCGGGCGCTGTTGAGTGAATGGACTCAATGAAGATTCTGTTGACCGGAAGTTCCGGGCGGATCGGGCGCGCGATCTTCGGCGCGTTGGCGGCCACCCATGAAGTCATCGGGCTGGATCGCAGCCCGTTCGCCACCACACGCATCATTGCCGATGTCACCAACACGAAGGCACTGGAGCGTGCCGTGCGCGGCGTGGATGCGGTGATCCACACCGCTGCGCTGCATGCACCGCATGTCGGGCTGGTGCCGGACACGGTGTTCCAGCAGATCAACGTGGAGGCGACCGCGCAGCTGCTGCGGCTGGCGCGTGACGCCGGCGTCGGACGCTTCGTGTTGACCAGCACCACCGCCCTGTATGGCCATGCCGTGGTGGCAGGCGGTTGCCGCTGGATCGACGAAGACACTGAACCCCTGCCGAGGACCATCTACCACCGCACCAAGCTGCAGGCCGAGGCGCTGGCCGAAGCCGCGGCATCGGAGGCGTTCGCCGTGCGCGTGCTGCGCATGGGCCGCTGCTTCCCCGAGCCTCCCGAGCGCATGGCGATGTTCCGCCTGCACCGGGGCCTGGATGCACGCGATGTGGCCAGCGCGCATGCCGCGCTGCTGCACAACGGGGGCGCACCGTTCCAGCGCTACATCGCCTGCGCGCCGACCCCCTTCCGGCGCGAGGACTGCCTGGAACTGGCCACCCAGCCACGCCGGGTGCTGGCGCGGCGCGCACCGCAGCTGCTGGCCGAGTTCGAGCGCCGCGGCTGGCCACTGCCGCTGAGCATCGACCGCGTGTACGACGGCAGCCGTGCGGTTGCGGTGCTGGGCTGGCAGCCGCGCTACGGTCCGGACGATGTACTGCAGCAGTACGCGGCAGGCAGCATCGAAGTGCTGCCACGCACGCAGTGGTTGAAGGACCGGGTGGTCGAGTAGGTTCGCCGCACGTATGAGCCATCCCAAACTGAGTGCATTCAGCTTGACGCAGGGCAACGGCTCAACCCCGCCGCGGAACGGCCGCTAACCCGGTGCGCCCTTGCGGTGCCGGGCATCGCCCGGCTCAGACAGGTCGCCGCGCGAGGGATCGCGCACCAGCGCGGCGCCAACGCGGTGCCGGATGTCCTGACCTGCCTTGCGGACCCTCCCATGCCGTCTTCCCGCTCCGCCGCTGCCCGTCGTCCGGGCAGCATCGCCCACAAGCTGATGCTGGGCACCGCTGCCATAGCGCTGTTGTGCTTCGGCCTGACCGCCTTTCTGATCTACCGCCAGGCCAGTGCCAGCCTGATCAACGCATCGCGGCAGACCATGGCCAGCGAGGCGCAGGCCGAAGCACGCCAGGTCGCGGCCGATCTGGGCACCGCCTTCGCCAGCAACGATGCCATGGTCGAGGCCGTCCTGGCCCAGCGCGCGCGGGGCGACCAGCCTGATCGTGCCAGCCTGGCGGCCGTGCTCGGCGAACAGCTGCGCGCGCACCCGGAGTGGCTGGGCAAGAGCACCATGTGGGAGGCCGATGCCTTCGATGGCAAGGACGCGGAGTTCGTCAACAGCGAGGCACATGACGCCACCGGTCGCTACATGAGCTACTGGGCCTGGCAGGACGGCAAGCCGCAGCAGTCGGTGATGACCGACTACACCGACACCGCCAGCGGGTCCGGTGACTGGTACATGGGGCCGAGCCGCGACAAGCTGCCCAAGGTGAGCGAGCCCTATGCCTATGAGATCGCCGGCCAGAAGGTGCTGATGAGCACCCTGAGCACGCCCATCGTGGAGAACGGCACGTTCCTCGGCGTGTTCACCGTCGATTTCTCGCTGGCGGCGCTGCAGAAGCATCTGGCGACGCTTGCGCCGATGGGAGCAGGCCGCGTTGAACTGCTTTCGCCCAAGGGCGTAGTCCTGGCTTCGGCCGACGCCGCCGAGATCGGCAAGCCGCGCACCGATGCCTTCACCCGCGACATGCTGGCCGGAATCGCGGCCGACAGGACCGTCGAAGCGTTCGAGCCGGATGCCGCCGGCAATGTGCGCCTGTACGTGCCACTGCGGGTTGGCGATGCCCCGCAGCGCTTCGCGCTGGGTGTGGTGGTGCCGCATGCCGTGATCGTGGCCGAGGCTCGCCAGCTGCTGTGGCTGACGCTGCTGGTCGGCGTGCTGGCCGCGCTGACATTGAGCGCCGGTGTCTACCTGCTGCTGCGTCACCTGGCGATCCGGCCGCTGGCGCAGGCGGTACGCATTGCAGGTGACGTGGCGGCGGGCAAGCTGGACACCGCGCTGCCGGCGCGCGGCAACGATGAGGTCGGGCGCCTGCTCGAGGCGATGCAGGGCATGCGGGGACAGCTGCAGGCTGTGATGGCGGCGCAGGCGGAGATGGCACGCCGCCATGATGCGGGCGAGCTCAGTTACCGGATGGACGCGGCGGCCTTCCCGGGGGAGTACGGTCGCATGGTGGCCGACAGCAATCAGCTGGTGGCGTCCAGCAATGCGGTCACCCAGCAGCTGGTGGACGTGATGCAGCGCTACGCGGTGGGCGATCTGAGCGTGGACATGGAGCCGCTGCCGGGCGAGAAGGCGGTGTTCACCGCCGCCATGGCCACCACCAAGAGCAACCTGGCGGCGATCAACGAGCAGATCCAGCAGCTGGCCGCCGCTGCTGCCGCCGGCGACTTTGCCGTGCGTGGTGACAGTGAGCGGTTCGAGCACGATTTCCGCCGCATGGTGACCACGCTGAACGCGATGATGCAGGCCAGCGACCACAACCTCGCGGCGCTTTCCACGCTGCTGCGCGCCATCGCCGCCGGCGACCTCAGTGCACGCATGCAGGGCGACTTCCACGGCGTGTTCGCGGTGATGCGCGACGATGCCAACAGCACCGCGCAACAGCTGACCCATATCGTCGGCCAGATCCAGCAGTCGGCGGCGAGCATCCGCCTGGCGGCCGGTGAGATCGCCGCGGGCAACAGCGATCTGTCGCGTCGCACCGAACTGCAGGCGGCCAACCTGGAAGAAACGGCAGCGTCGATGGAGGAGTTGACCTCCACCGTGCGCCAGAATGCCGATCATGCCCTGCAGGCGAACACGTTGGCCGCATCGGCGGCGGACGTGGCCAGCGAAGGCGGAAAGGTGGTCGGCCAGGTGGTACAGACCATGCAGCAGATCGAAACCTCATCGCAGCGCATCGCCGAGATCATCTCGGTGATCGACGGCATCGCCTTCCAGACCAACATCCTGGCCCTTAACGCCGCCGTTGAGGCCGCGCGTGCGGGCGAGCAGGGACGCGGCTTCGCCGTGGTGGCCAGCGAAGTGCGTGCGCTGGCCCAGCGCTCGGCCGCAGCGGCGAAGGAAATCAAGGGACTGATCGACGCATCGGTGGCCCAGGTCGGCAGCGGTGCGCAGCTGGTGCACCGCGCAGGCAACACCATGCAGGAGATCGTCGGCCAGGTCGGGCGGGTCAACGAGATCATGGCCGAGATCTCGGCCGCCTCGCGCGAGCAGTCGGCCGGCATCGAGCAGGTCAACCAGACCGTGGTGCAGATGGATGAAACCACCCAGCAGAATGCGGCGCTGGTGGAAGAGGCCAGTGCTGCCGCGCGCGCGATGGAAGAGCAGGCCGAGCAGCTTGCGGTGGCGGTGTCCCGCTTCCGGCTGCAGTCGGCCACGGGCACGACGGCCACGCTGCGCGCGGCCTGACGCCGGAAACGAAGACGCCCGGCGGGGGCCGGGCGTCGGTTGCATCCTTGCCGCGCGTCCGTGCGCAGGTCTGAGTGGCTCAGAACATTCCTTCAAACGGGTTCCAGCCGGTCCGGCCTTCCACCTTTTCCAGGTAATAGCTGTAGTTGGTGCTGGAGGCGACCAGGACATTGAAGGCGATGAACACCGCGCGGCCGACGATGTCGGGCAGGAACATCGTGATGGCCGCCAGGGCGATGGCGATGCCGACCACCACCAGCGCCTTGCGCCACATGCCCAGGATCAGCAGGTAGATGGGGCCGAAGAACAGGGCAAAGATGTTCAGGTTGATCTTCAGGCGGTCACCGAAGGACAGGGCCCGCCATGCCTGCTTGAAGCCGGGCTCCTTGGGCGCGCCGTGCTGGCGGTAGAAGTTGAAGCGGAACTGCCACTTGGGGCTGAAGTGGGTGAGGTCGACGGTATTCATGGGAGGAACTTCCCTGTGAGAAAACGTTTTCATGCTACCGGAAATGCCTATTCAGGATCCAGCGCTGCGTGCCTGGAACGTGACGCATGCCCTTTGCAGGCGCAGGCCTCACCGGCTTGCACGTCACCCATCCGCCTTGTTTTTAGGATAGGGTGCGCAGTTCCGCTGCCGCCCGGTTGGACCCGCGCGGCAGCGGGGATGTCCACGGAGGTTGCATGACCACACCCGCTACACCGGAAAACGCACCGGGACCGGTGCTTCTGCCCACACCCGAAGTGGTGCAGGCCCAACAACTGCTCGCCCGCCAGCAACTGGCGGTGGCGATGGACCGTGCGCGCACCGCTGCCCTGCAGGACGCGGCCGGCGTCGTCCTGCAGGACGAGTAACGCGCGCTGCTGAAGTACGATCGATCGCGTTGGCCTCGTCGCCAGCGCGATCGCCGAGGGATGTGCCGCCACCCGTTTTGCTCGATCCAATTGCGGTCGATGTGCCAGGCCGTCGGCACCGCGCCGGCAGCCTCGCCTGCTGTTTGCTGAATGGGGAGAAATCCCGGCGTAGGCCTTCGCACCCGGCTTACATGTAGCGGCCTAGACTGGGCCGCATTTTCGATTCCGCCCCGTTGGAGATCGTGTGGGTTCCGGTAGTGACAGACAGCGACTGCGCGGCCTCAGGCCGACGCAGCCAGGACAAGTGCGGGCGCCGGGAAGGCGCGCCGGGAACCTTCGTGCATGCAGCCTGGCCCGGACGGCCGGCCATGCCGACTGCGCGGAGTAGGCGCCGATGGGGGTGCAGACCATCCATGCGGAGGCGGAATCGCCCGGGCCTGACGCCGGCTGGGCGCTGCTGCCCGCCGAAGTGCCCTTGCCGATGCCCGAGCAGACCCTGCGCGAAGGGCAGCTCAGGGTGCGCCGGCACCGCACCTCGCCACGCCTGATCGGCCTGCGTCGGCTGTACATCCTGGGCGGCACGCTGGTGATGACCGCAGCGGCCACCCGGATGATGTGGCGGGTGTTGTCGGTCAACGGCATCAGCGTGCTCGAAGCCTGCCTGCTGGTGCTGTTCGTGGGCCTGTTCGCCTGGATCGCGCTGTCGTTCGCCAGCGCGGTGGCAGGCTTCCTCACCGCCGTGTTCGACCGTGGCTATCGCCTGGGCATTGATCCGGACAAGCCGCTGCCCACCGTGCACAGCCGCACGGCGCTGCTGATGCCGACCTACAACGAGGATCCGCGCCGGCTGCTGGCCGGCCTGCGTGCGATCTACGAATCGGTGGCGGCCACCGGCCAGCTGGAGCGTTTCGACTTCTTCGTGCTCAGTGACACCCGCCGTGACGATATCGCGCGGGCCGAAGAGCAGGTCTTCGCCGAGCTCCGCGAGCAGGTGCCCGACGGCCGCGTGCGGCTGTTCTACCGCCGTCGTGGCGACAACAGCGGCCGCAAGGCGGGCAACATCGCCGACTGGGTGCGCCGCTTCGGCGGGGCCTACCCGCAGATGCTGATCCTGGACGCCGACAGCCTGATGACCGGCGACAGCATCGTGCGCCTGGTGGCCGGCATGGAACACAACGCTGACGTCGGCCTGATCCAGACCCTGCCGTCGGTGATCGGCGGACGCACCCTGTTCGCCCGCATGCAGCAGTTCGGTGGCCGCGTCTACGGGCCGGTGATCGCCCGGGGCGTGGCCTGGTGGCACGGCGCTGAAAGCAACTACTGGGGCCACAACGCCATCATCCGCACCCGTGCCTTCGCCGACCATGCCGGCCTGCCATCGCTGCCTGGGCGCAAGCCGTTCGGCGGCCACGTGCTCAGCCACGACTTCGTCGAAGCCGCGCTGATGCGGCGTGGCGGCTGGGCCGCGCACATGGTGCCGTACCTGGGGGGCAGCTATGAGGAAGGCCCGCCGACCCTGACCGACCTGCTGGTGCGCGACCGCCGCTGGTGCCAGGGCAACCTGCAGCACGGCAAGGTGGTCGGGAGCCGGGGCCTGCACTGGATCAGCCGCATGCACATGCTGATCGGCATCGGCCACTACTTCACTGCGCCCATGTGGGCGATGCTGATGCTGATCGGCATCGCCATCCCGCTGTTCCAGGAAGGCATCGACTTCAATGCCGTTCTGCACTTGGCGCCCGGCGTGTACTGGCGCGCGCAGGACGAGCAGCAGGTGGTGCGCCTGTTCGCCGCCACCATGGCGGTACTGCTGATGCCCAAGGTGCTGGGCTACCTGGCGATGCTGCTGGACCCGGTGGATCGTCGTGGCTGCGGCGGTGCGTTCCGTGCCTTCGTGTCGATGCTGGTGGAGACCGTGCTGGCGGCACTGATGGCGCCGGTGGTCATGTATGTGCAGTCCCGCGGCGTGGCCGAAGTGCTGTCCGGACGCGACTCGGGGTGGGACGCCCAGCAGCGCGACGACGGTGGCATTTCCTGGATGGCGCTGGTGCGCGGTTACGGCGGCCTGGGCCTGTTCGGCGCCTTCATGGGCGTGCTGGCCTGGCTGGTCTCGCCGTCGCTGGCGGCATGGATGGCGCCGGTGGTGATCGGCATGGTGCTGGCCATCCCGGTGGTCGCACTGACCTCGTCGCGCGGTCCCGGTGCGTTCCTGCACCGGCTGGGCCTGCTCGACATCCCCGAGGAGAACATTCCGCCGCCGGTGCTGGTACGCGCCGCGCAGCTGCGCCGGGAAGCGGCCGAACAGCCACCGCTGTACTGATCGCCCCACACCGGCGGCATAATGCGGCTCGCATCTGAAGGAGCCGCAACATGCTGCAAACGGTGGAACAGGAAACCGGCGCCTCGCCGCAGTGGTCGGTGATCTGGCTGCACGGCCTCGGCGCCGATGGCCATGACTTCGCCCCGATCGTTCCGGAGCTGGTGCGTCCGCACTGGCCGGCGCTGCGCTTCGTGTTCCCGCACGCCCCGGTGCGGCCGATCACGATCAACAACGGCGTGCCGATGCGCGGCTGGTACGACATCGTCGGCATGGATTTCCGTTCCCGCGCCGACATGGCCGGCGTGCGCGAATCGGTGGCCCAGGTAGAGGCCCTGATCGCCCGCGAGATCGAGCGGGGCATCACGCCGGAGCAGATCTTCCTGGCCGGCTTCTCGCAGGGGGGCGCGATCATTCTTACCGCCGCGCTGTCGCGCACGGCGCCGCTGGCCGGGCTGATCGCGCTGTCCACCTACCTGCCCGACGCGGACAGCGCCGAGCGCGTGGCTACCGCAGTGGACGTGCCGGTGTTCATGGCCCACGGCAGCGGCGACCCGGTCATTCCGCAGGCGGTAGCCGCACACAGCGCGCAGGCGCTGCGCGCGTTGGGCCTGCAGGTGCAGTGGCACAGCTACCCGATGGCGCACCAGGTCTGTGCCGAGGAGATCGATGCCCTGGGTGACTGGCTGCAGGAACGCCTGGGCGTCGCCTGACCCATGTCACCGGCCAGCACGCCTCCCTGGATGCCGGAACTGTGCCGCCTGCGGCGGCTGGCGGCGATGCTCGGCCTGGCCGAGCTGGTGGTGGTGCTGCTGGCCCTGGCCCCCGATGGCAGCCGTCACTGGACGGTGGGCGAGCTGCTTTCGGCCAGCGGTTTCGCACTCTGGCTGGCGCTGGCGGTGACCGCCAGCCTGTGCATGCTGCGGCAGGCGCTGTCGAGGCTGCCACCGCTGCTGGGCGCCGCTGCGGCGATCGCACTGGCGGCGCTGATCGCCGTGGTCTGCGCGGGCATCATCCACGCGCTGTATGCAGTGCTGGGCGACAGCTTCGCCCGTGGCATCAGCTTCTGGCGCTTCACCCTTGGCAGTGCGGCCACCAGCGCACTGATCAGCGCGCTGGCCCTGCGCTACTTCTACGTGAGCGACCGCTGGGCCGCGCAGGTGCAGGCCAACGCACGTGCACAGGCCGATGCACTGCAGGCCCGGATCCGTCCGCATTTCCTGTTCAACAGCATGAATCTGATCGCCAGTCTGCTGCATCGTGATCCGGCGGTGGCCGAACGCGCCGTGCTGGACCTGTCCGATCTGTTCCGTGCGGCGCTGGGGGCAGGCGATGGAGATTCCACCCTGCAGGCCGAATGCGAGCTGGCCGAGCGTTACCTGTCGATCGAGTCGCTGCGCCTGGGAGAGCGCCTGCAGGTGCATTGGCAGCGTGACGAGCCGCTGCCGTGGGAGCAGCCGCTGCCGCGGCTGGTGTTGCAGCCCCTGGTGGAAAACGCGGTGCTGCATGGCATTTCGCGGTTGCCGGAAGGTGGCACCGTCGAGCTGCACGTGGCGCGCGAAGGCAACGAGCTGCACATCCGCGTACGCAATCCCGCTCCCGATCCACAGACGCCGGGGTTGGCCCTGGCACGCGGCGCCGGGCATGCCCAGCACAGCATCGGTCATCGCCTGGCGTGGCGCTTCGGCAGTGCCGCACGGATGACGGCCGGCTGGAGCGAGGGCTACTATGCCTGCCAGGTGACGGTGCCGATCCAGTGAGGGAACGATCGTGAGGGTAGTCATCGCCGATGACGAACCGCTGGCGCGCGAGCGCCTGCGCAGCCTGCTGGCCGCGCAGGAGGGGGTGGACGTGGTGGCCGAGGCCGGTAACGGCGAGCAGGCCCTGCACGCCTGCGCGGAACTGCAGCCGGACCTGGTGCTGCTGGACATCGCGATGCCCGGACTGGATGGGCTGGAAGCGGCCCGTCACCTGGCCAGCTTCGAGCCACGCCCGGCGGTGGTGTTCTGTACGGCCTACGACGCGCATGCCTTGTCGGCATTCGAAGCGGCGGCCATCGACTACCTGATGAAGCCGGTGCGTGCCGAGCGGCTGGCAGCGGCCATCGCGCGCGCGCGGACCTTTCTGGCCGGGCGCGGGGGGCAGCCACAGCACGACGCGGGGCAACAGGCACGCAGCATGCTGTGCGCCCGGCTGCGGGGCAGCCTGCGGCTGATTCCACTGGATGACATCCATTACCTGCAGGCCGAGGAAAAGTACGTGGTGGTGCACCACGCGCGTGGTGAGGACCTGATCGAGGAGTCGCTGAAGTCGCTGGAGGAGGAATTCGCCAGCCGCTTCGTGCGCATCCACCGCAACTGTCTGGTGGCGCGGCACGAACTGGTGGAACTGCGTCGTGGCGTGGGCGGGCAGGTGCAGGCGGTGCTCCGGCATGGCAAGCAGCCGCTGGAGGTCAGCCGCCGCTGTGTGGCGACGCTGAAGCAGGAACTGCGGCATCTGTGAGTGTCCGGCGCGGCCTGCGGCCGCGACTGCTTGCGGGCAACGTCTGAAGCAAGAGCAACAGCAACAGCAACAGCAACAGCAACTGCAGGTTGTGTTCGGCTCTGAGTTGTTGCGTGTTGGGTGAGTCGGGATGGGCGGGCGAGACACGCCGTAAACCCATCCATGGGGGCTCGATGGCGCCATCCATGGCGCCAACGGTCCCGCCCGCCCATCCCGACTCACCCTCGCGAATTTCCCGGTGACGGACGGCAAAAGCGTTGGTGATATCGGATGGGAGAGAGGGGTCAGATTCCTTTTCCTGCGGAAAAGCAATCTGACCCCAGGAGCCGCCGGCTGTTGCTTCTGCTTCTTTCTTTTGATCTTCCGTGGCTGGCGCACACGGAAACTGTCAGAGGCCGGGCGGGGTGGGTTGCGCAGGGGCGTGAGCCGCATGGATGCGGCGACCGAGCTTACATGGACGTACTTGCAGCGGCCCCTGCGCAGCCCATCCCGCCCGGCCAAGCGCAATGATCCAGTAGTCCGCACCAGCCACGAGGGGCTCCGCCGTTGGCCGTATCCGCGCCGAAGGCGCGATAATGACCGGATGGAAACCGTCCGCATCGCCACCCGCAAGAGCCCGCTCGCCCTCTGGCAGAGCGAACACGTCGCCGACCGCCTCCGCCAGGCCCATCCCGGCCTGCACGTGGAGCTGGTCCCGATGAGCACGCGCGGCGATGAAGTGCTCGACCGCTCGCTGGCCGCCATCGGTGGCAAGGGCCTGTTCCTGAAGGAACTGGAGCTGGCCATCCTGCGCGGCGACGCCGACTGCGCCGTGCATTCGCTGAAGGATGTGCCGATGGAACTGGATGCGCCGTTCGTGCTGCCGGCCATGCTGCCCCGTCATGACCCGGCCGACGGCTTCGTCTCCAACCTCTATGCCTCGCTTGATGCGTTGCCCATCGGCGCGCGCGTCGGCACGTCCTCGCTGCGCCGCCAGGCCCAGCTGCGTGCGCTGCGCCCGGACCTGGAACTGCTGGACCTGCGTGGCAACGTCAATACGCGCCTGGCCAAGCTCGACAACGGGGGCTACGACGCCATCGTGCTGGCCGTCGCCGGGCTGGAGCGCCTGGGACTGGGCGATCGGATCGTGCTGCGCCTGCAGCCGCCGCACTGGCTGCCGGCGCCGGCGCAGGGCGCGGTGGCCGTGGAGTGCGATGGCAGCAATGCGCCGCTGATGGCCCTGTTCGCTGCGCTCGATGACGCCGCGACACGCGCCTGCGTGGAAGCGGAGCGGGCAATGAACCGCGCGCTGCATGGCAGCTGCCATGTGCCGGTGGCGGCGATCGCGCAGTGGCAGGGGCAGGACCTGCACCTGCAGGGGCTGGTCGGCAGCGCCAGCGATGGCCGTGCGGTGCGCGCCGAAGGCGTGGGCCCGGCCAGCGACCCGGACGCGCTGGGCCAGCGCGTGGCGCAGAGGCTGCTCGATGGCGGGGCGGGTGAGCTGCTGAACGCCTGACCCGGCCGATTTCCTCGGCCAGGCGCTGCGGAACAGAAAAGAGAACGGGCGCCAGGCGCCCGTTTCGCTTATTTGAACTTGTAGACCACGTTCATGGTGGTCAGCGTATCGGTCTTGCGCTTGTCCACCGCGACGTCGCTGTTGTAGCGGGCCTGCCAGCCGGCCTTCAAGGCCAGGTGTTCATTCATGCTCACCGACAGGCCGAAATCGTTCTGGCCGAAGGTGTTGTACGACCCCGATTCGACCAGCAGCGTGTTGACCAGATCGGTGTTCTCGGTAAGCGAGTACTTCATGTCGAACAGGCCACGACCGATCAGCCCGGTACGGGTGCGATCATCCTCGGTGCTGTGGGTGCGGCGCACACCGGGGCCGACCTGGGCATCGAAATAGAAGCGCTCGGTACTCCACAGGCGGGTGCCGTAACCCAGACCGAACGAGCTCTGGCGGTCGTAGGTGGCGAAGTCATCGCGCTCGGTACGCACCGTGGCGGTCAGCTGGCGGTGCTCGCCCAGCTGCAGCGCGCTGCCGGCGCTGCCGGTGTAGCGGTTGGCGGTGGTGTTGTTGCGGCGGGTGGTGGTGCCGTCGTCGTTGGTCTCGGTCACCTTGGAGCTGGAACGCAGGCCGAACAGGTCCATGCTGTGCACCCAGTCACCGTCGGTGTAGCGCAGGCGCAGGCGGCCGTTGAAGCTCTCGGTGCTGCTGTTGCCGCGTGCCGAGGCGAAGCCGAGCTCGCCGCCGCTGCCGCTCCAGGGCGAGGACATCGCCGCCAGTTCGGATGCATCCTGCGCGTACGCCAGCGGGGCGCAGAGCAGCAGGGGAATCAGCAGGGACACGCGCAGGGACATCGAGGCTTCTCCGAAGCGGTTAACAACCCGTGATGATACTGGAAGCGTGATGGCCGTCCGCCCCATGGCGCTGGCCGCTTCAGCAGGCGTTGTCACCGCTCCCCATTCAGGGCAGCTCGATGCGGAGGGAGGGGTCGTTGAAGCGCGAATAGCGCAGGCGCAGCTGGAACACCTTGCCGTTGCTGCTGCCGCTGCGCACGATCTGGCGTGGCAGGCCCTGCCCATCCACCCAGTACTCCAGGCGGCCGCCGGGGCCGGCGCCACGCAGCCGGTAGCGGCGGGTCTGGACCCCGTCCAGCGTCTGGCTGCCCAGATCCTCGGCCTGCAGCGCCGCGGGCGCGACGTCGGCCGGCAGCGGTGTCCGCCATTGCTCGAGCAGACCGGGCGGTGTCGGCACCTGGCGGATGGCCCCGTCGGCCTGCAGGAACATCGTGTCACCGATGATGGTCTGTGCACCGGCCGCCGTCTGTACCCGGAATCGGTCCGGGGCCACGAAGTCCATCGCACTGCGGACCGGCTGTGGCGTACCCAGCACTTCCAGTTCCGCGTGGAAGCTGCGCAGGGCGGCGAACCGTTGGCTGGCGGCCAGTACCGCCTGCGCCGGGTCGGCCTGCGGAACGACCGCGTCGCCGCCGGACGGCGCTGGGGGGCGACCACAGGCAGCCAGCAGCAGGCAGGCCAGCAGGGGCAGGGCGGGCAACCGGCGCATGGGAGGGCTTTCGCAGAGGGCGGGGCGCCCACGATAGCCCAAACCCCCCACACAAGACCCGCGACTCGGACATAATCGGGGGCATGGACCGATACGAACGCATCACCGCCCTGCATCGTCTGCTCAAGTCCGCGCGCTATCCGGTGACGGTGGCGACCCTGCAGGACAAGCTCGGTTGTTCCCGTGCCACCGTCTACCGCGACCTGGCGTTCCTGCGCGACGCGCTGATGGCGCCGATCGAGGGCGATGGCGAGGCCGGCTTCCGCTATCACGCCGACGAAAGCGACCGCTTCGAACTGCCCGGCCTCTGGCTCAGCTCGGAGGAGCTGCATGCCCTGCTGGCATCGCAGCACCTGCTGGCCCGTACCGGCGGGGGCGTGCTGTCTTCGGTGCTGGCACCGCTGCAGCAGCGCATCGAAAGCCTGCTGGCCGCGCAGGCGGGGGTCTCCAGCTGGCCGGTGGACCGGGTGCGGGTCATTCCGCATCGCGGCCGCAAATTCGACGAAGGCAGCTTCCGCAGCGTGGCTTCGGCCGTGCTCGAGCGGCGCCAGCTGGGCTTCGAGTACCGCGCCCGTTCCACCGACGAACCGACCAAGCGCACTGTTTCGCCGCAGCGCCTGACCCACTACCGCGACAACTGGTACCTCGATGCGTGGGACCACGACCGCGAGGCCCTCCGCAGCTTCGCGGTGGACCGGATCCACAAGGCGCGGGTGATCGACCACACGGCCCGTGACGTGGCCGACAGCGAACTGGACGAGCAGCTGGGTGCCAGCTACGGCATTTTCTCCGGTGCGCCGAAGGGCTGGGCCACCATCCTGTTCAGCGCCAAGGCTGCGCGCTGGGTCGCCGATGAGCACTGGCATTCCAAGCAGCAGGGCCGTTTCCTGGCCGACGGCCGCTATGAACTGAAAGTGCCTTACAGCGTGTCACGCGAACTGCTGATGGATGTGCTGCATTACGGCTCGGATGCCGAGATTGTCGAACCGACGATGCTGCGCGAGCAGGCCAAGGCGCTGCTCGAGCTGGCCCTGAGCAACTACGATAGATCCTGACCTCCCCCCGAGAATCATTCCGCCCATGAAGAAGACCCTGTTGCTGCCCCTGCTCGCCGCTGCGCTGGCCCTGACCGCCTGCGGCAAGTCCGGCGAGCCTTCGCAGAAGCTGGTGGTGGCCGCCACGGCCGTGCCGCACGCCGAAATCCTCGAGGTGGTCAAGCCGATCCTCAAACAGGAAGGCGTGGAACTGGACGTGCGCGTGTTCAACGACTACGTGCAGCCCAACGACCAGCTGGTGCAGAAGCAGGTGGACGTGAACTACTTCCAGACCGAGCCGTACCTGGACGCCTACAACCGCGACCGCAAGACCGATCTGGTGACGGTGATCGGCGTGCACATCGAGCCGTTCGGCGCATACTCGCGCAAGATCAAGTCGCTGGCCGAACTGCGCGAAGGCGCGGATGTGGTCATCCCGAACGATCCGAGCAACAACAGCCGGGCGCTGATCCTGCTGCACAAGGCCGGCGTGATCGAGCTGAAGGATCCGACCAATGCGCTGGCAACCCAGCGCGACATCGTCTCCAATCCGAAGCAGCTGAAGTTCCGCGAGCTGGATTCGGCGATGCTGCCCCGCGTACTGGATCAGGTGGACCTGGCCCTGATCAACACCAACTATGCATTGGATGCGGGTCTGAACCCGACCCGGGATGCGCTGGCGATCGAAAGCAAGGACTCGCCGTACGTGAACTTCCTGGTGGCCCGGCCCGACAACAAGGATGATGCGCGCGTGCAGAAGCTGGCCAAGGCGCTCACCAGCGCACAGGTGAAGACGTTCATCGAGACCAAGTACAAGGGTGCCGTGCTGCCGGCGTTCTGATGTTGGGGTAGCGGGGG
>NZ_JBWJPF010000040.1:0-17316 GCF_056393265.1 Stenotrophomonas sp. Steno-C15 | reverse complement strand
CCCCCCCCCCCCCCCCCCCCCCCCCCCCCCCCCCCACCCCCGACAGCTTCCCGGTGACGGTGGTGAATCTCGATTCCGGTGTGGATCACTACGAACTGGTGGGTGTCGACCTTGGTCGCCACCAGGAGCGAAGCGACCGGCGTTTGATGTTGATTTTCTTTTTTCTTCTCCGTGGCTGGACGCACACGGAAACTGTCAGGGGCCGGGCGGGGTGGGTTCGCGGGGGTGTCCGCGGCATGGATGCCGCGGCCAAGCCCCCAAGGACGGGTTCACGGCGCCCCCCGCGAACCCACCCCGCCCGGCCAAGCGCGGCTGTTGCTTTACTCGGCCAAGCAGCCAGCCACGAGGGGCTGCGCCGTTGGCTGGAACACCCTGTTACCCGCATGGGGCATGTGCCCGTCACGGCCGCATGCCATGCTGGCACTCTTGATCCCTGCCAGCGAGACGCCCGCATGACCACCATCATCGCCCCGCGCGTACACGACATCGGCGGCCTGGAAGTCCGCCGCGCCGTCCCCACCCTGCAGGCCCGCAGCATCGGTTCGTTCGTATTCGTCGACCAGATGGGCCCGGCCGTCCTTACCGCAGGTACCGGCATCGACGTGCGTCCCCATCCGCATATCGGCCTGGCCACCGTCACCTTCCTCTGGTCCGGCGCCATCGGCCACCGCGACACGCTCGGCTCGGACCAGGTGATCCGTCCCGGCGACGTCAACTGGATGACCGCCGGCCGCGGCATCGCGCACTCCGAACGCACGCCCCCGCCGGAGCGCGGTCACGACCATCCGATCCACGGGATGCAGACCTGGGTGGCATTGCCGAAGTCGCACGAGGAAGTGGAGCCGGCGTTCTATCACCACGCCGCCGCGACCCTCCCGGAGCAGCGCCGCAACGGTGCCTGGCTGCGCGTGATCGCAGGCCGCGCCTATGGCGAGGAGTCGCCGGTGAAGGTCTTCGCCGACACGCTCAATGTAGCCATCGACCTCGATCCCGACGCGGAGATCGACATCGATGACGGCCACCGCGAGCGGGCGCTGTACATCCTCGAAGGCCAGGCGCAGCTGGATGGCGTGGACATCCCGGCGCAGCACCTGGTGATTCCCGAGGCCGGCGCGCGCGGCCGGCTGCGCGCGAAGACCCCGCTCAAGGCCATGCTGTTCGGCGGCGAACCGCTGGATGGCCCGCGTCACCTGTGGTGGAACTTCGTTTCCAGCTCCAAGGAGCGCATCGAACAGGCGAAACAGGACTGGGAAGCCGGCCGGTTCGGCAGCATTCCCGGCGACGACAAGGAGTTCATCCCGCTGCCGCAGTACTGAGCATCGCGCGCTGCACACACCCTGAGGTGTATCCCTGCACCGGCCTTTGACGCTATCGTCACTCGCCGGTCACTGAAATGTGACCTGTTTCACATTTTAGTTCATCAAAGGAGTGCAGTTCATGAGCATGGGTAAACGCTTGGCCGCCGAGTTCCTCGGCACTTTCTGGCTGGTTCTGGGTGGCTGTGGCAGTGCGGTACTGGCTGCCAAGTTCGGCGGCGACGGCAATCCGCTGGGCATCGGCTTCCTGGGCGTGGCACTCGCGTTCGGCTTGACCGTGGTCACCGGCGCCTACGCGTTCGGTCACGTGTCCGGCGCGCACTTCAATCCGGCAGTCAGCGTGGGCCTGTGGGCCGGCGGCCGCTTCCCGGCCCGCGACCTGGTGCCGTACATCATCGCCCAGGTCGCGGGCGGCCTGCTGGCCGGCTTCATCCTGCTGCAGATCGCTTCCGGCGCCAGCGGCTTCGCCATCGACGGCAGCCAGGCCGGGGCCTTCGCCAGCAACGGCTACGGTGCGCTGTCGCCCGGCGGGTACAGCGTGGCGGCCGCCTTCCTGTGCGAAGTGGTGCTGACTGCGGTATTTCTGGTCGTGATCATGGGCGCCACCCATGGCAAGGCACCGGCAGGGTTCGCTCCGCTGGCGATCGGTCTGGCATTGACCCTGATCCATCTGATCAGCATCCCGGTCACCAACACGTCGGTGAACCCGGCTCGGTCCACCGCGGTGGCGTTCTTCGCCGGCAGCGGCGCGGTCGGCCAGCTCTGGCTGTTCTGGGTCGCCCCCCTGCTGGGCGGCATGATCGGCGGCATCATCTACAAGTGGGTCGGTAACGACCGTTGAGTGCTGCCCGGACCATTGCGGCCGACAATCGGCCGCAATGGTTACGGTTGTAACCGCAATTTGTGCGGGCACTCACGTTCCGTTAAGGTCTGTTTGACCGCCTGTGCACATGCCCGGCGGGGATGGCATCCGGGGATGGGATGCCACGGCCGCCAGCAGCATGGCGGCGTCACACGACACGCCACCTTGGGGGGATGCATGAAGTTCGCGCCTGTTGTCCTGTCGAGCCTGTTGTTTGCCGCGGCCCAGGCCGCCGCGCAGGCACCCGCCGAATGTCCTTCGCTGCCGGCGAGCAGCGGCCTGAAATGGCAGCAGCAGGTGCAGTCGGACTTCCTGCTCTGCCGCGCCAGCACCGAGGATGGACGGGAAGTACTGAGCCTGATGCTGAGCGCACGCGATCCGGCGATTCCGCTCAGCCGCTCGCTGCGCCAGGAAAAAGGCAGTTTCGCCGGCGAGTCACTGTACTGGTACCAGCCCGATCTGGGTGGACAGCAGCCGCCGGGATACGCCGAACGACGCATCAGCGTGATCAAGCTGGACAAGGGCCGCTATGCGCAGATTGCCCTGTACCCGGGCAGCACGCAGGAACTGGGGTCGCTGCAGCAGCTGGCGCAGGGCATGAGCCTGACGCCTTCAGCCGTGGCCGCCGGACGTTGAAGGTGACGGGGATGACTGCCTGGCAGCATCCCCGCCGGATCCGACGCGTTGGCGGCAACGCCGGGCATGGCCTGATGGATGTCCTTTACGCGTGCTGTGCCGGAGAGCCGCCGGGCATGGCCCGGCGCTACCGACCTCTTCCGCCGGGCATGGCCCGGCGCTACCGGCTTCCTCCTGGGGGGCGGCGTCGGCCCTCAGAACCTGCCTTCCTGGAAATCGACGAAGGCCTGCATCAGTTCCTGGCGCGTGTTCATCACGAACGGGCCATGCCGCATCACCGGCTCCCGCAGTGGCCGGCCGGCCACCAGAATCAGCCGCGCCCCTTCGCTGCCAGCCGAAACGTGCAGCTGTTCACCGCCACCGAGCACCGCCAGTTCCTGGCGCGCCACACCACGTGCGGCATCCTGCTCGCCGACCGTGATCGCGCCCTCGAAGACATAGGCAAACGCGTTGTGGCCTTCCGGAAGCGTGTAGGTCCAGGCACGATCGGCCTCGAGGCGGACGTCCAGATACAACGGATCGGTGGCCGGCTGCACGATCGGGCCGGTGGTGCCATCGACAGTACCGGCGATCACCTTCACCTCCACACCCGGCTCCGGCTGCACCACCGGGATGCGTTCCGGCGCGAACTCCTGGTACTTCGGGTCCGTCATCTTCTCGCGCGCGGGCAGGTTCACCCACAGCTGGAAACCGCGCATCTGCCCGCTTTCCTGTTCCGGCATCTCCGAATGCACCAAGCCCCGGCCTGCAGTCATCCACTGCACGCTGCCCGGGGTCAACAGGCCCTCGTTGCCGTGGTTGTCGCGGTGGCGCATGCGTCCGTCCAGCATGTAGGTGACCGTCTCGAAACCGCGGTGCGGATGCTCCGGGAAACCGGCGATGTAGTCTTCGGCGCGGTCCGTACCGAATTCATCCAGCAGCAGGAACGGATCCAGATCCGGCAGCGTCGGGCCGCCGATGACACGGGTCAGGCGCACACCGGCGCCGTCGGACGTGGGCATGCCACGGATGGTGCGCAGGACGCGGACCGGTTCGGGAAGGCTCATGGCGACTCCTGTTGGATGGATGCCACTGAAGATGGACGCCGCGGCGCCGTCCGCCAATGGATGACGCCGCAACCGATTGTTCCATCCCTGGTGTTCGCCGGGCGTCATGCCGGCGGTTCCGCGACACGGATGTCTGCCCGCAGCCCATGCCGCACACGCGGTCACCACCTTCGTACGACCAAAGTACTACCGCCGATGGGCCCCGCACGCATTGACCCTGTAAAGGGCACGCGGGACTCTTTGAATGTCTTTCCGGGAGAGAGCACCTCATGAAAGGGTTTGCCAAACTGGGTTGGGCGGCACTCGCCCTGCTCGGCGCGTTCTGTCTGGGCACCGTGGCCTTGCGCCGCGGCGAAAACATCAACGCGCTGTGGATCGTCGTCGCCGCTGTTTCGATCTACCTGATCGCCTATCGCTTCTACAGCCTGTTCATTGCCAACAAGGTGATGCAGGTGGATCCGACCCGGGCTACGCCGGCGGTGATCAACAACGATGGCCTGGACTACGTGCCGACCAACAAGCACGTGCTGTTCGGCCACCACTTCGCGGCCATCGCCGGCGCCGGTCCACTGGTGGGCCCGGTGCTCGCGGCGCAGATGGGCTACCTGCCCGGACTGCTGTGGCTGGTGGTGGGCGTGGTGCTGGCCGGTGCGGTACAGGACTTCATGGTCCTGTTCCTGTCCAGCCGGCGCAACGGCCGCTCACTGGGCGATCTGGTCCGCGAGGAAATGGGACAGGTGCCCGGCACCATCGCGCTGTTCGGCGCGTTCCTGATCATGATCATCATCCTGGCGGTGCTGGCGATGGTGGTGGTCAAGGCGCTGGCGGAAAGCCCCTGGGGCATGTTCACGGTGATAGCCACGATGCCCATCGCGATCCTGATGGGCATCTACATGCGCTACATCCGACCGGGCAAGATCGGCGAGATCTCGGTGGTGGGCCTGGTGCTGCTGCTGGCCGCGATCTGGTACGGCGGCAAGGTTGCTGCAGATCCGGTGTGGGGCCCGGCCTTCACCTTCACCGGCACGCAGATCACCTGGATGCTGATCGGCTACGGCTTCGTCGCTTCGGTGCTGCCCGTGTGGCTGTTGCTGGCACCGCGCGACTACCTGTCGACCTTCCTCAAGATCGGCACCATCGTCGCTCTGGCCATCGGCATCCTGATCGTGATGCCCGAGCTGAAAATGCCCGCACTGACCCAGTTCGCCGCCAGTGGCGATGGCCCGGTGTGGAAGGGCGGCATGTTCCCGTTCCTGTTCATCACCATTGCCTGCGGCGCGGTATCCGGTTTCCACGCGCTGATTTCCTCGGGCACCACGCCGAAGCTGCTGGCCAATGAATCGCACATGCGCTACATCGGCTATGGCGGCATGCTGATGGAATCGTTCGTGGCGGTGATGGCGCTGGTGGCTGCGTCGATCATCGATCCGGGCATCTACTTCGCGATGAACAGCCCGGCGGCGGTGATCGGTGCCGATGCGGCGTCTGCCGCGCACTACATCACCAACACCTGGGGCTTCACCATCACGCCGGAACAGCTGACCGCCACGGCCGCCGCGATCGGCGAGCCGACGATCCTGCACCGCGCCGGTGGTGCTCCGACGCTGGCGGTGGGCATCGCAATGATCCTGCATGAAGCCATTCCCAGCGGCAGCGACGCGATGATGGCGTTCTGGTACCACTTCGCCATCCTGTTCGAAGCGTTGTTCATCCTGACCGCCGTGGATGCGGGCACCCGCGCAGGCCGCTTCATGCTGCAGGATCTGCTGGGCAACTTCATTCCGGCGCTGAAGAAGACCGAGTCGTGGACGGCCAACATCATCGGCACGGCCGGCTGCGTGGCGCTGTGGGGCTACTTGCTCTACACCGGCGTGGTCGATCCGTTCGGCGGCATCCAGACCCTGTGGCCGCTGTTCGGCATCTCCAACCAGATGCTGGCCGGTATCGCGCTGATGCTGGGGACGGTGGTGCTGTTCAAGATGAAGCGTGACCGCTATGCCTGGGTGACCGCAGTACCGGCCACCTGGCTGCTGATCTGCACCACCTATGCCGGCTTCATCAAGATCTTCGACAGCAACCCGGCACAGGGCTTCCTGGCGCAGGCGCACAAGTTCCAGGCCGCCATCGCCAGCGATACGATCACCGCACCGGCCAAGTCGGTGGCGCAGATGCAGCAGATCGTGGTCAATGCCTACGTCAACACCGGCCTGACCGCGCTGTTCCTGCTGGTGGTGGGTGCGGTGCTGACCTATTCGATCCGCACGATCCTGGCCGCACGCCGCAATCCGCAGCGCAGCGACCGCGAGACCCCGTACGTGGCGCTGAAGCCACATGAAATGGTGGATCTGTAATGAGCACGCAACTGGTTCCCGTTGGCCAGTACCAGGCGCACCGCCGCGTGTGGCGACGCCTGGTGCAGACGGCACGCCTGTGCTGTGGCATCCCTGATTACGACAACTACGTCCGGCACATGCTGGAGAAGCATCCGGACCAGGAACCGATGGACTACAAGACGTTCTTCCGCGAACGTCAGGAAGCGCGGTACGGCGGACGCAACGGCGGACGCTGCTGCTGAAAGGCATGACGGTGCTGGATCTGTTGTAGATCCACGCATCGCATTGAGTCCGGGGTCAGATCCGTTTCCTCCGGGAAACGGATCTGACCCCTTCTCTGCTCATGGGTCGGCATGAAGTGCATCCACGCATGGCGTGGATCTGCCGCAGATCGCGGGAAAGCGCAGCCATAGCGACCCGCGCTCAGCCGTTGGCCATCCACTTCAGGATCAGGCCGGTGACGTAGGCCAGCCCGGTGCCGGTGGCATAGCCCACCGTGCCGAGCAGCACGCCGACCGGTGCCAGTGTCGGATGGAAGGCCGCAGCCACCACCGGCGCCGATGCCGCCGCACCGATGTTGCCCTGCGAACCAATGGCGAAGAAGAACAGCGGTGCACGGACCAGCTTGGCCACGGCCCACAGCACCAGCACGTGGGTCGCCATCCAGATCGCGCCGAGCAGGAACAGCCACGGCCGATCCAGCAGCGACAGCAGGTTCATCTGCATGCCGATGCAGGCGATCAGGAAGTACAGGAACACCGTGCCCAGGCGCGAGGCACCCGCCGCTTCCAGACGACGTGCACGGGTGAAGCTCAGGCCCAGGCCCATCGCGGTGGACAGCAGGATCACCCAGACGAACTGGCTGTCCAGGCTGAACTGGCTGGCCCAGCTCACGTTGGCCTTGAACCAGCCCGACAGCGGCGCGGCGATCGCGTGCGCCAGGCCGACACCGCCCAGGGCAACGCCGACGATCACCATCAGGTCGGTCATGCTGGGAATACGTGCGTTCTGCGCTTCATAGGCGCTGATGCGCGCCTTCATCTCGTCGATGGCACGGGTGTCGGCACCGTTGCGCGTGTCGATCTGCTGCGCGCGGTTGGCCAGGAACAGCAGGATCGCCATCCACAGGCTGGCGCAGGCCACATCGACCACGGCGAACTGCCCGAAGGTCGTGGCATCGGTACCGAAGATCTCGCGCATGGCGACCATGTTGGCGCCACCGCCGATCCAGCTGCCGGCCAGTGCGGCCATGCCGGCCCAGGTATCACCAGCCACGGTTTCCGGGTGGATCAGCTTCATCACCTGGAACGAGACGATGGCGCCGAGCATGATGCCGGCGGTACCGGCACAGAACACGAGCAGCAGCTTCGGGCCGAGCTTGATGACCCCTTTGAGGTCGATCGACAGGGTCAGCAGGACCAGCGCGGCAGGCAGCAGCACATCGCGTGCGACCGGGTTGTACAGCGACGTGTTGTGGCCATCGATGACACCGGCGGTGTTGTAGATGGCCGGGATGAAGTAACACAGCAGCAGGGCCGGCACCCAGGCGAAGATCTTCTTCAGCAGGGGGGTGGGACCACTGGCGGCCCAGAAGATCAGGGCCAGGGTGGCAGCAATCAGGCCCAGGCCAACGATATCGTTGCTGATCAGGGCAGTAGCGGGTTCGGTCGGCATGGGATCCTCTGTCGATCGAAAGAGCGGAAAAAAAAGCGCCGCATAAGGCGGCGCGGGTCGAGATTAACACCCTCTTCACGGCGGGTCATGCTGCAGTGCCGGCCTCGCCTTCCCCGGTACGGAGCGTGTCCATGCAACTGGGTGCCTTCTCGGTCAGCCTTTCGGTCAAGGACCTGGCCGCCTCCCGCGCGTTCTATGAGGCGCTGGGCTTCTCGGTCACCGGCGGCGATGCGACGCAGAACTGGCTGGTACTGCGCAACAACGGTGTCGTCATCGGCCTGTTCCAGGGCATGTTTGAAGGCAACCTGCTGACCTTCAACCCGGGCTGGGACCAGCACAAGCAGGAACTGCCGCGTTTCCAGGACGTCCGCGAACTGCAGGCAGCGCTGGATGCGCAGGATATCGCGCTGCAGGTTCGGGCCGATCCCGACAGTGAAGGCCCCGCCTTCCTGCAACTGATGGATCCGGACGGCAACGTGATCCTGGTCGACCAGCATGTGCCGCGGCCGAAGGCCTGACCCCGCGACTGCGATCATCCGCCTGGGCGCGAAGCACCGAAATCCAGCGTGGCCTGCGTCCCGCGCGGCTCGCAGGGCTGCAGCTGCAGGGTCCAGCCAAGGTGCTCGCACAGGCGCGCGATCAGGTCCAGGCCGATCCCGCCACGATCGACACGCTCTCCCCGGGCCATGCGTGCGTGGATCGCAGCGATCTCCTCCGGGCTCATGCCATGCCCCGGGTCCTGCAGGGTCAGCACCGCCGAAGCGCTCAGGCGCAGTTCGATGTGCCCGCGGCCGCTGTTCTCGATCGCGTTGCGCAACAGGTTGCCGATCGCCGCCTGCACCACCGCCAGCGGGGCAACGATGTCCACCGGCGCGGCCTGGATACCGATGCTCAGGTCCTTGTCGCCCAGCAGATGGCGATGATGCTCGACGATGTCCGGCAGCAGCTGGTCCAGTGCGATGCGCTCGGCACGCGCCGCCAGCCGCGCCGGATCGCGCGCAAGCACCAGCAGCAGTTCGATCAGCTGCTCCACGCCCTGCGCGGTGCGCAGCACGCGCTGGATCTGCTGCCGGGCACGGTCCGGCAGGCCCGGCTGCTCCAGTGCCAGCTCGGCGGCGCCGGTCATCACCGCAATCGGGGTGCGCAGCTCATGGCTGGCAGTGCTGATGAACACCCGCTCGCGTTCCACGAACTGCTCGTTGCGTTCGAGGTAGTCATTCAACGCATCGGCGATGGTGTGCAGCTCGGAACTGCCACGCGGGTCGACATCGATGCGCTGGCCCTGCGCGCCCGGCCGCAACGCGCCGATGCGCTGCGCCAGCAGGCTGAGCGGACGCACCATGCGCTCCATGCCGAAGGACGCCATCAGCACGGTGACGAAGATCATGATCACCCCGGCCAGCATCACCCACCGCGTGGCGAACTGCTCAAGGTCGTGGAAGTCGGAGATGTCCAGCACCAGCGCAACGCGCCCCATCGAGTCCGTATCACGCACCATGACCGCCGTTTCGCGGTCCTTCACCATCACCCCGTCATGCAGGCCGGGATGCAGGGTGCGCAGGCTGTCAGGCAGGTTCACCGCGTCGAAACGGTACAGGCTGAGCGTGTCCGAGTCCTGCCATCGATAGTGTGGCTCGTGCTCGACATGCTCGACGATGCTGTCCAGTTCGGAGTTGAGCAGCGCGCGCCAGGCGGCGTGTTCGGCGTGCTCGTGCACATAGTTGCCTACGCTGAACACCGCCAGCGAAAGCAGTGCCAGGTAGCCCAGCAGCCACCACAGCACGCGGCGGTACAGCGGGCCGGGTCTACGCACCTTCATCGTCATTCCTGCCGGCCTCGGCGGCGGTGGGCAGGGCCAACCGGTAGCCGACCCGCGGCAGCGTGTGGATCAGCTTGTCCACGAACGGTCCATCCACGCTGCGGCGCAGTTCGTAGACATGCGAGCGCAGCAGGTCGCCGTCCGGTGGCTCGTCGCCCCACAGGGCGAATTCGAGCTGCTGGCGGGTGACCGCGCCGGGGCTGGCGCGCATCAGCACTTCCAGCAGCTTGCGGCAGGCCGGATACAGATGCAGGACCTGTCCGGCGCGCTGCGCCTCCAGGGTCGCCAGGTCCAGCACCAGATCACCCACCTGCAGCCGCTTGCGGGGGTTGCGTCCCTGTGCCCGCAGCAGCAGCGCCTCCAGCCGCACTTCCAGCTCCGGCAACGCGAACGGCTTGGTCAGGTAGTCATCAGCGCCGGCACGGAAGCCGGCAATCTTGTCCGGCAGTTCGTCGCGTGCGGTCAGCATGATCACCGGCACCTCCGAGCCATGCTCGGCACGCAGGCGGCGCAGCACTTCCGGCCCTTCCATCCGGGGCAGCATCCAGTCCAGGATCACCGCGTCATAGGGATGGCTGCCCGCCAGATGCAGGCCGGTGATGCCATCGGGAGCCACATCCAGCACATGACCGCGCGACTCGAAGTAGTCGAACAGATTGGCCACCAGCTGCCGGTTGTCCTCGATCACCAACAGGCGCATGCATGAAAGTTCCACGGAAGTTCGTACCATGGTAGCGCCACGCATGTCGGAATGAGGTCGCCCCGGCGATACTCCGACGCTTTTCCCACCCCCGCCGCCTCAAAATGGCCGTTTTGCTCCCGGAGCCTGCCGTGCCCGTAGCCCTGCCCCGCCGTTGGCGCCTGCCCCTGCTCTGGCTGTTGATCATCGCGGCACTGGCTGCCGGCATCGGCATGCGCCAGCCGCAGCCACCGGACGAACCCCGCTTCGTACTGGCCGCCAGGACCATGGTGGAAAGCGGGGAATGGCTGCTGCCGCATCGTGGCAGCGAGCTGTATGCGGAGAAGCCGCCGGTGTTCATGTGGCTGCAGGCCGCGGCCTACGAAGTGGTAGGCAGCTGGCAGTGGTCGTTCCTGCTGCCTTCGCTGCTGGGGGCCCTGCTCAGTCTGTGGTTGGTGTCGGATCTGGCACGCCGACTGTGGTCGCCGCGCCACTCCCTCTATGCCATCGGCGCCCTGTTCTGCACCCTGCAGTTCGGCCTGATGGCCAAGCGTGCGCAGATCGATATGGTGCTGGTCGGGATGACGACGCTGGCCCTGTGGGGCCTGCTGCGGCATCTGTGCGAGCGACGCAACGTGCCGGCGCTGTGGCTGGCCGGCTTTGCCGCCGGCCTGGGCACGGTGACCAAAGGCGTAGGTTTCCTGCCGCTGCTGATGGTGCTGCCCTGGTTCGGCTGGTGGCTGTACCAGCATCGCCGCGGCCGTCGCATCGAGGGCCCGCACCCGGCGACCCTGCTGTGGCTGATCCCTGCATTCCTGCTCGGCGTGGCCGTCTGGCTGGCCCCGCTGGGCTGGGCCCTGCTGCACGAACCCAGTGCCTCGCTGCAGTCCTATGCGCATGAACTGCTGTTCAAGCAGACCGGCACCCGCTATGCCAACGCCTGGCACCACCGGCAGCCGGTCTGGTACTACCTGCAGGTGATCCTGACACTGTGGCTGCCGGGTGCCCTGTTGCTGCCGGTGCTGGCCCGCCCGTGGTGGCGGCGCCTGCGCCGTGGCGACCGCCGGCAGTGGCTGCTGCTGGGGTGGGCGCTGCTGGTGCTGGTGTTCTTCAGCGCCAGCCCCGGCAAGCGCGAGGTCTACCTGCTGCCGATGCTGCCTGCCGTGGCCCTTGCCGCCGCGCCCCTGCTGCCCGGCCTGCTGCGCAGGCTGTGCGTGCGCCGGTATCTGTTCGGTTACAGCCTGGTGCTGATGCTGGCAACCGCCGTGCTGGGCGTGATGCTGCTCACCGAAAGTCACTGGGCGCAGGCGCAGCTGCAGCGGCGTGCGATGCCCGACACCCTGCTGCCGGTGCTGGGCGACGGCCTGCTGACGTTCGCGATCGCCGTGGCTACCCTGGCCGTGTGGTTGCGCGTGCGGCGCGCCGCCACCCTGGTACTGCTCACCCACGGCCTGCTGTGGATGCTGTACGGCCTGGTGCTGATTCCGGCGCTCGACCCCTACGCCTCGTCGTCGGCGCTGATGCGCCGGGTCGGCGCGAGGATCGGCCCCGATGCCGAACTGGCACTGGTGGCCTGGCGCGAACAGAACCTGCTGCAGGCCGACCGCGCCGTGCGCGAGTTCGGCTTCAAGCGGCCCTGGCCTGAACAGTGGCACGACGCCGGCGCCTGGCTGGCCGAAGCACCCGACCGGCGCTGGCTGCTGGTGCTCGACAAGGCCATGAGTCCCTGCGTGGATGCCGCCCAGATGATCGACATCGGCGTCGCCAACCGCAACCGCTGGCAACTGGTGCCCGGCACCGCCTGGGATGCCGGCTGCCACGCCGAGCGGGCCGGCGCCAACGAAGAAGAAGACTGAATCATCCCCCACGCGGGCCGGCGGTTAACCCGGCCCGAACGCAGGTCCGACCCTTCTCCGACATCAACCTGACGAGCATGGCGCCGGTTCATCGTCACGGTGTTTCCCTGCATGTCCGTCCGTCCTCCCGTCTCCGGGGTTGCTTCGGCCTACTCCACGCTGGCATCGCGGTTCGCCGTGACCCACCTGTGGCTTCCACTGCTCATCGTGCTGCCCCTGTTCGCCGTGTTCATGGAGGGGGGAGCCGATCAATGGCTGGCTGACCACCTGTTCCGGTTGGAGGGCGGCCGCTGGGCACTGCAGGACGCGTGGTTCACCCGCTCGCTGGTGCACCGGGGCGGCAAGTGGTTCAGCACCGCCGCAGCGCTGGTGGTGATACTGCTGAGCTTTCACCACTGGCGCCACGGACGTGATCGCACCCTGCGATGGGCGCTGCTTTATGTCGTAATTGCCCTGGCGCTGGGAACCGGCGGCGTGTCGCTGCTGAAGTCGCTGGTGCCGATGGACTGCCCGTGGGATCTGCTGCGCTACGGCGGCCACCAGCCTTATATCGGGCTTTTCAGCCATCGTCCGGCCGACATGCCGGTGATCGCGTGCTTTCCCGCCGGCCATGCCAGTGCCGGCTATGCCTGGCTGAGCCTGTACTTTTTCGCCCTGCTGTGGCGTCCTGCCTGGCGCTGGACCGGCCTGGCACTGGGCCTGGGCAGCGGGCTGCTGTTCGGCATCAGCCAGCAGCTGCGGGGTGCACATTTTCTGTCGCATGACCTTGCCACAGCCCTGCTGTGCTGGCTGCTGTCACTGGGGCTGTACGTTCTGGTCCGCCATCACCTGGACCGCACCAACCGCCTGGAGGCGAACGCATGAATGCTTCGGTCCAACGCTCGTTCCGTGTGCCATCGCTGGCCGTCCTGCGCAGCTGGCGGCCACAGCTGTCCACCGAGGCGTTGATCGCGCTGACCAGCCTGTTCTTCGCCCTGGCCGGCAACGGCCTGTTCTGGCGCAGCGCGATGGCCAGCCACCCGGAGAGCCTGCGCTACGCGGTGTCGCTGCTGCTGTTGCTGCTCGGCACGCATGGCCTGCTGCTGGGCCTGCTGGTCTGGCGCTGGAACGCCAAGGTGGTGATCAGCGCGCTGCTGCTGGTAACGGCCTTCGCCGCCCACTACATGAGCCGTTACCACATCTATCTGGACGCGGACATGCTGCGCAACGTGCTGGCGACCGATCCGAAGGAAAGCCGCGAACTGATGACGGTCTCGCTGCTGTGGCCGGTACTGCTGCTGGCGGCACTGCCGATGGTGCTGGTGTGGCGGGTGCAGCTGCAGCGGCGCAGCTGGGGGCGCAGCCTGCTGTGGCGCCTGGGCTTCCTGGCGGTGGCTGCGGTGACCGCTGTTGGCGGTGCACTGATCTCGTTCCAGGACGTCTCCGCACTGATGCGCAACCAGCGTGAAGTGCGTTACCTCGCCACCCCGGCCAACGTGCTGCTGGGTCTTCCACGTGCACTGCGCGGCGACAACCCGGTGCAGCGCGCGCCGAAACTGCCGATCGGCACCGACGCCAAGGCCACCCCACGCGCTCCGGCGAGCAAACCGCGGCTGCTGGTAATCGTGATGGGCGAGACCGTGCGTGCACAGAACTGGGGCCTCAACGGCGGCCGCAATACCACGCCGGAACTGGCCCAGGCACCGGTGATCAACTTCCCCGACATGCACTCCTGCGGCACCAGCACCGAAGTTTCGCTGCCCTGCCTGTTCTCGCCATGGGGACGCCACGACTACGACGAGAAGAAGATCCGCGCGCACCAGTCGCTGCTGCACGTACTGAACCGTGCCGGCATCGCACCGCTGTGGCGTGACAACCAGTCCGGCTGCAAAGGCGTGTGCGAAGGACTGGACTTCCAGTCGCTGTCCGATGCGACCACCCCGGGCCTGTGCGCCGACGGCCGCTGCATGGACGAGATCCTGCTGCAGGACCTGGCCACCCAGGTGCGTGCCAAACCCGGCGACCGCGTGGTCGTGCTGCACCAGCTGGGCAACCATGGCCCGGCGTACTTCGAGCGCTATCCGGCCGCCTTTGCCCGCTTCAAGCCAACCTGCGACACCCGTGACATCGGCCGTTGCTCACGCGAAGAGATCACCAACAGCTATGACAATGCCGTGCTGTACACCGATCATTTCCTGAGCAAGACCATCGGCACGCTGCAGGGCATGCAGGACTACGACACAGCGATGATCTACCTGTCCGACCATGGCGAATCGCTGGGTGAGAAGGGCCTGTACCTGCACGGCGTGCCCTATGCGATCGCCCCGGCCGAGCAGACCCGCGTACCGATGACGATGTGGTTCTCGCCGGGCTTCGCCAGCAGTCGCGGGCTGGACCTGCAATGCGTGCGCAAGCGTTCGGCAGCGTATACCGACCACGACAACCTGTTCCCGTCGGTGCTGGGCCTGATGCAGGTGAAGACGGCGCTGTACGAGCGCGATCGCGACGTGTTCGCCGGCTGCGAGAGTTGAGGGGGGTTCGGCAGGGCTTGCAGCCCTGCACCCGCAGAAGCCGAGGCAACGTCAAAAGCCGAAGCGCATTCCGTGGGATGGCGGGGCACTGTGGGTTCGCGGGGACGGCGCAAGTACGTCCATGTAGCCTTGGTCGCGCCATCCATGGCGCTCACACCCCGCAAACCCACAGTACCCTGCCTTCGACAGGTTCACTCCGCTGTTGGTAGGTGAAATTCCGGGGTCAGATCCGTTTTCCTGCGGAAAACGGATCTGACCCCAATTTGATTGTCGATACCTGACAGATGTGCCGACCAAGGTCGACACCCACCAACAGCCGCCGCGATCTGTCAGAGGTGGGGCGGTGTGGGATTGCAGGACCGTTGGCGCCATGGATGGCGCCATCGAGCCCCCATGGATGGGTTTACGGCGTGTCCTGCAAGCCCACACCGCCCCGCCATCCCACGGATAGCCCGCTGTTGCTGTTGCTTTGGCCTTTGCCCTTGCTGGAAGGCTTCTGCGGGTGCCGGGCGCGGCCCGGCCGACTTCCGCCACTTGCGGTGGCAGCGCCTGCCCACTAGCCTTCGGCCGTCGTTCACCACCCAAGGACCGCCCGTGAAACACCGTCATCTCCTGCTGGCCGCTGCTGTCGCCGCCGCCACGCTGGCCCTGGCTGCCTGCAAGAAGGAAGCGTCCCCCGGCGCCGAGACCGCCGGCAGCAGCGCACCGGCCGGCGAGACCGCCGACCAGTTCGTTGCCCGCATCAATGCCGAATACAAGGCTGCCTATCCGGAGATGACCTCGGCGCAGTGGCTGTCTTCCACCTACATCAACAGCGATTCGGAGCGCATCGCGGCCAAGGCCAACGAGCGTTCACTGACCCAGCTCAACAGCTGGATCGAGCAGGCCGCGAAGTTCGAGGGCCAGCCGATGAGCGCAGACAGCAAGCGTGCGATCCATCTGCTGAAGCTGATGTCCTCGATGCCGGCACCGCGCGACCCGGCCAAGCTGGCCGAGCTGACCCAGATCGCCACCCGCATGGAGGGCAGCTACGGTGCCGGCAAGTACTGCACCGATGCCAACGACCCGGCCTCCTGCCGCCAGCTGGGGGAACTGGAACAGGTGCTGGCACGCAGCCGCGACTACGACGCGCAGCTTGACGCCTGGCAGGGCTGGCACAGCACCACGCGGAACATGCGTGGCGACTACCAGAAGTTCGTCAGCCTGGTGAACGAAGGTGCCAAGGGCATGGGCTTCACCGATGCCGGGCAGATGTGGCGCAGCGGCTATGACATGCCGCCGGAGCAGATCGGGCCGGAAACCGACCGCCTGTGGGAGCAGGTCAAGCCGATGTACGAGCAGCTGCACTGCTACGCGCGCGGGAAGCTGGACAAGACCTACGGCAAGGACAAGGCCGAGGTGGGTAATGGCCTGATCGCCGCGCACCTGCTGGGCAACATGTGGCAGCAGGACTGGTCCAACCTGTGGGACCAGCTGGAGCCCTATCCCGGTGCCGGAAGCCTGGACATCACCGCCGCACTGGAAAAGCAGTACCAGACCAACCTGAGTGCTGCGCTGGCCAAGGCTGGCAGGGATGCTAGCGTCGCGGGCCAGTACAGGGCCCAGCGCGAGGCCGAACTGCGTACCGCGAAACAGATGACCGAGCGCGCACAGGATTTCTACGTGTCGCTGGGCATGCCCTCGCTGCCGCAGTCGTACTGGGACAAGACCCAGTTCATCAAGCCTGACGACCGTGACGTGGTCTGCCACGCCAGCGCCTGGGACATGAACATGGAAGGCGATGTGCGCACCAAGATGTGCATCAAGCCGAACGAAGAGAACTTCACCACCATCTATCACGAGCTGGGCCACATCTATTACGACCTGGCCTACAACCCGTTGCCGCCCCTGTTCCAGGGCGGCGCCAACGATGGCTTCCACGAAGCAATCGGCGACACGATCGTGCTGGCGATGACGCCCAAGTACCTGAATTCGATCGGTCTCGTTGATGCACCGCAGGAAAGCCGCGAGGCCGTGATCAACGCGCAGATGCGCATGGCGCTGTCGGGCGTTTCATTCCTGCCCTTCGGCCTGATGATCGACCGCTGGCGCTGGGGCGTGTTTGATGGATCGATCACCGCCGACAACTACAACAAGGCATGGTGGGACCTGAAGGCCAAATACCAGGGCGTTGCCCCGGCCAGCACCCGCGGCGAGGAGTTCTTCGATCCGGGCGCGAAGTACCACGTGCCGGGCAATACGCCGTACACCCGCTACTTCCTCGCCCGCATCCTGCAGTTCCAGTTCTACAAGGGCCTGTGCGATGCATCGGGTTACAAGGGCCCGCTGCACGAGTGCACGTTCTACGGCAACAAGGAAGCCGGCCAGAAGTACTGGGCGATGCTCAGCAAGGGCGCCAGCCAGCCGTGGCAGGCCACGCTGAAGGAGCTGACCGGCACCGACAAGCTGGATGCCGGCCCGATGATCGAGTACTTCAGCCCGGTCAATGAGTGGCTCAAGCAGCAGAACGAAGGCCAGATGTGCGGCTGGCAGGCCAGCGCGGCACCGGCGGCGAAATGAGAAAAGGGGCGGATCCGCGAGGATCC
>NZ_JBWJPF010000004.1:0-213113 GCF_056393265.1 Stenotrophomonas sp. Steno-C15 | reverse complement strand
TGCCCGGCGAGCGCAGCGGCAACGGAATCAGCCGCGTGCGGCCCACCACACCCGCAGCAGGGTGCGCAGCGGGGTCGCCTCGATCGGCTTGCCGGCCGCCTGGGCCGTCAGGCGTGCACGGGCCAGGCTGGACCACACGCGGCGCGGGCGCGGCCCGGGCACGCGCGCGCCCCACCCCTTCAACAGGTGCTGCGCCCAGCGCTGCGCGGCGGAGCGGGTGTCCTCGTCCAGCAGGCTGCGCGGCACGCCGGCCACGCCTGCGTCCTGCAGGCGCTGGGCCAGCGTCTGCAACTGCACGGCCCGGCCCGCACCGGTCCGCGGCCTGTCATCGAACAACACCACTTCCACGGCCGCGACTGCTTCAGCGTAGCGGGCCAGCGCGGCTTCGGCACTGGCCGCATCCGGCGCGACGGTGCGTGCCTCCACCAGATCCGGCAGCGTTTCCGCCAACCGCGCCCACGGCGCACGCACCGGTTCCAGCACACGACCCAACGGATGGCGCGAACGCTGTCCTTCCCAGCTGCGCAGCTCCTCGCCCCACCATGCCAGCTTGGCATCGGCCGGCAACGGATCGCCGCTGGTATTGAGCATGTCGTCGAATTCCTGCAGCAGCGCGAACCACGCTACGGCCAACTCACGGTGCGATTCGGCCACGAACGGCGCGGCCACCGACCATTCCGGCCAACGGCTGCGCCATTTGTCGAGGAAGCTTTCCAGCGCGGTGCTGCTCACTACGATCGTCCTTACGGGTGGGCCGGGCGTGCCGGCCGGGTTGGCCACAGGCTGGCCAGTTGCAGAAGTGCGGCGTTCTCGACCAGTACATCGGCCTGCCAGGCCAACGGGTCGTCGCTGTGCAGGCGGTAGCCCCACAGCGCTGCCACCGATGGCATGGCCGCGGCGCGCGCCGCGATGATGTCGCGCTCGTCGTCGCCGACATACACGCAGTCGCTTGCCGCGACACCGATCGCCTGCGCAGCGTGCAGCAGAGGCAGCGGGTGCGGCTTGCGCTCGGCCAGGCTGTCGCCGCCGACCAGCACGGCGCAGCGCTGCTGCCAACCGTGCTGCGGCAGGATCAACCGCGCCAGGTACTCGGGCTTGTTGGTAACGATGCCCCATATCGTTCCAGCAGCATCGAGCGCGGCGAGCATGCCGGCGACGCCATCGAACAGCACCGCGTGCTGGCCGATCAACGCTTCATAGCGCTGCAGGAACTCCGGGATCAGCGCGTCGCGCGCATGCGCATCCAGGTCCGGGAAGGCCGCCGCGATCATCGCCCGCGAGCCCTTGGACACCACCGGGCGCAGCTGCGCCGGATCGATCGGCGCGCGTCCACGTGCGGCCAGCATGGCGTCGCAGGTGGCAACGAAGTCCGGCGCACTGTCCAGCAGGGTGCCGTCCAGGTCGAACAGCACCGCGCACGGGAAGTGCGTGGCGGTCATGCCGGCTTGACCGCGTAGGCCAGGTAGTTGATGTCGGTGCGGGTGCTGAGGCGGGCACGGTTGCGCCACGGCTCATACGCCATGCCGCTGACATCGGCCAGCTGCAGATCAGCCTCGCGCAACCAGCGTGCCAGTTCGGCCGGCTTGATGAATTCCTGGTAGTGGTGGGTGCCCTTCGGCAACAGGCGCGCCACGTATTCGGCACCGACAATGGCCACCGCGAATGCGGCGGCCGTGCGGTTGATGGTCGACAGGAACAGGTGACCGCCCGGCTTCAGCAGCCGCCTGCAGGCCTCGATGATCGCGCCGGGGTCCGGCACGTGCTCGAGCATCTCCATGCAGGTCACCACATCGAAGCTGCCCGGCTGTTCAGCGGCCAGGTCCTCGGCGGCCTGCACCCGGTAGTCGACCTTGGCACCACTTTCCAGTGCGTGCAGCCGCGCGACCTTGACCAGCTCCGGGGCCAGATCGATAGCGGTGACATCGGCACCGGCCTGGGCCAGTGCTTCGCTCAGCAGGCCGCCACCGCAGCCGATGTCGAGCACGCGTGCGCCGCGCGGCGGCACGCGGTCGGCCACGTACTTCAGGCGCACCGGGTTCAGCGCATGCAGCGGCTTCTGCGGACCATCGGCGTCCCACCAGCGGTTGGCCAGTGCGGCGAACTTGTCCAGCTCGGCCTGATCGAAATTGGAGGAAGCATGGGGGACAGTCATGGGGAATCCTTGCAGCGCCAGGGTTCAGGCGCGGATATGGCGGATGCGCTCGCGCCACTGGCGCGCGTTGGCGATGATGCCCGGCAGGTCCATGCCGACCAGCTCGCGCTGCACCAGCTTGGGCTTGCCGGCAATCCAGACGTCGCTCACCTGCTGCCGGCCGGTGGCGTACACCAGCTGCGAAAGCACGTTGTGCAGCGGCTGGGTTTCCAGCGCGGACAGGTCCACGCAGACCAGATCGGCCTGCTTGCCCACCTCGATCGAGCCGATCCGCTCGCCGAAGCCCAGCGCACGGGCACCGCCGAGGGTGGAAGCGCGCAACGTGGTGGCCGCGTCCAGCGCGGTGGCGTCGTTGGCGACAGCCTTGGCCAGGATCGCCGCGGTGCGGTTCTCGCTGAACATATCCAGGTCGTTGTTGCTGGCACAGCCATCGGTACCGATGGCCAGGTTCACGCCTGCGCGCTGCAGGGCGCAGGCGGGGCAGAAGCCGGAGGCCAGTTTCAGGTTCGATTCCGGGCAGTGCACCACGCTGACGCCACGCTCGGCGCACAGGTGGATCTCCGCGTCGGTCAGCTGGGTCATGTGCACCGCGATCAACCGGTCGTTGACCAGGCCGAGGCGGTCGAGCCGCGCCAGCGGACGCTGGCCATGCAGCCTGATCGAGTCGCTGACTTCCTGCGCGGTCTCATGGGTATGCAGGTGCACCTGCATGTCGAGCTGGTCGGACAGCATCCGCACCCTCTCGAAATTGGCATCGCTGACCGTGTAGGGCGCATGTGGTGCGAACGCGACGCCGATCAGACTGTCGTTGCGCCACTGGTCGTGCAGTTCCCCGGCCTTGGCGAAGTACTCGTCGTCGCTCTTCGCCCAGGCGGTCGGGAAATCGATGATGACCGCCCCCACCAGCGCGCGGAAACCATGCTTCTTGTAGACCGCCGCCTGCACGTCGCCGAAGAAGTAGTTCTCGTTGGCGCAGGTGGTGCCGCCGCGCAGCATCTCGGCAATCGCCAGCGTGGTGCCGTCGGCGACGAACTCGGGGCCGATCACCGCCGCTTCCACCGGCCAGATGTGCTCCTGCAGCCAGGTCATCAGCGGCAGGTCATCCGCAACGCCGCGCAGCAGGGTCATCGGGTTGTGCGTGTGCGCGTTGACCAGGCCCGGCATCAGCGCGGCGTCCGGACGGCTGACCACCTGCGCGGCACGGAAGCGCGCCCGCGCTTCGGCACGCGGCAGCACGGCCACGATCTCGCCGCCACGCACGGCTACGGCATGGTCTTCCAGCACCACGGCATGCGGTTCGATCGGAACGACGTAGCCAGCTTCGATGAGCAGGTCGCAGGCTTCGGGGAGGTGCGGGCTGTCGCTCATGCAGGCTCACTTGGCTGGGGGGAGAACCTCACGGGAGGCGGTAGCGCCGGGCCACGCCCGGCGGCTGTCCGTTGCGGCGCCGTGGACGCCGGCAACGGGTTCCGGGCGATGCCCGGAAAGCCGGGCCTGGGCCCGGCTCACAGGTCATCCGGCTGCGCCGGATTACTTCACGCGCGAGGAGTACTCGCCCGAACGGGTGTCGACCCGGATGACTTCATCCTGGTTGACGAACAGCGGCACGCGGACCACAGCACCGGTTTCCAGCGTGGCCGGCTTGCCGCCACCGCCGGAGGTGTCACCGCGGACGCCCGGATCGGTTTCGGTGATCTTCAGCTCGACGAAGTTCGGCGGCTGCACGAAGATCGGCGCACCGTTGAACAGGGTCACGATGCAGGCTTCCTCGCCCTTCAGCCACTTTTCGGCGCCGCCCATGCCGGCCTTGTCGGCCTGGACCTGCTCGAAGGTCTCCGGATCCATGAAGTGCCAGTACTCGCCATCGCTGTACATGTAGTTCATGTCGGTGTCGACCACGTCGGCCACTTCCAGGTCGTCGGTCGCCTTCATGGTCAGTTCGACCACGCGGCCCGAACGGATGAAGCGGTACTTGACGCGGGTGAACGCCTGGCCCTTGCCCGGCTTGACGTATTCGGTATCGGTGATGACCGCCGGTTCATTGTTGACCAGGATCTTCATCCCGTTCTTGACGTCATTCATGCCCACAGTGGCCATGCTCAAGCTCCTCAAATGGCAAAACCGCCGCGGGTGCGGCGAGCCGGTAGAATGGAAAGCCCACCGGATGCCGGTGGGCGACTGTTTTTCTGCCCCCATGATAACCGCAGGCCCCCTCTCCATGCAGCTTTCCGCCTTTCCCCGCCCGTCGTCGCCGGGTGCACCCGCACGCTGGCAGGAACTCTGGCGCCAGGCGCTGCGCGACCCGCACGCACTGCTGGCGCGGCTGGAGCTGGATCCGGTCGCACTGGGCGTGTCCGAGGCGGCCATGGCCCAGTTCGCGCTGCGCGTACCGGACGGGTTCGTGGCCCGAATGCGCAAGGGCGATGCGGCCGACCCGCTGCTGCGCCAGGTGCTGCCGGTCAATGACGAGATGCAGGTCGTTCCCGGGTTCAGCTTCGACGCGGTGGGCGATGGTGCGGCCAGGAAGGCGACCGGGGTCATCCAGAAGTACCGGGGCCGGGCGCTGCTGATCGCCACCGGCAGCTGTGCAATCAATTGCCGCTACTGTTTCCGCCGGCACTTCGACTACGCCGCTGAGAATGCCGCCAAGGGCGGCTGGTGGGAAGCGGTGGACGCCATCGCCGCCGATCCGGATATCGACGAAGTGATCCTGTCCGGGGGGGATCCGCTGTCGCTGGCCACCCACAAGCTGGTCGAACTGACCGACGCGCTGCGGCGGATTCCGCACATCCGTCGCCTGCGCATCCACACCCGGCTGCCGATCGTGCTGCCGGAACGGGTCGACGACGAGCTGCTGGCCTGGCTGGGCAGCCTGCCGTGGCCGCTGGCGATCGTGGTCCATGCCAACCATGGCAATGAGTTCGATGCCAGTGTGGACGCGGCAATGGCGCGCCTGCGTGGCACCGGCGCCCAACTCCTGAACCAGGCGGTGCTGCTGCGTGGCGTCAACGACAGCGTGCAGGCGCTGCAGGCGCTGAGCGAACGCAGCTTTGCCGCCGGCGTGCTGCCCTATTACCTGCACCAGCTGGACAGGGTCGAGGGCGTGGCCCACTTCGAGGTGGATGACACCCGCGCCAGGGAGCTGATCGCCGGCCTGACCGCGCGCCTGTCCGGCTACCTGGTTCCCAAGCTGGTGCGGGAACTGCCCGGCGACCCGAGCAAGCGCCCGCTGTAACGATACCGCCCGGGTCAGAGCCCTTTCCTGCGGAGAGCGAGCTGCCCCCTGGACCAGGATTCAGACGCCGGACTCGATCATCCGCACCACTTCGGTCGCGGTGACCGGGTGGCTCAGCCAGTAGCCCTGGCCAAGATCGCAGCCGCGCTGGGCCAGCAGCTCGAACTGTGCCTGCTGCTCGATGCCCTCGGCCACCACCGTGATGCCCAGCGCGTGGGCCATGGCGATGATCGCCGTGGTCAGCGCCAGGTCGTCAGGATCACGCTGCATGTCGGCAATGAAACTCTTGTCGATCTTCACGCCGTCCACCGGCACCTGGCGCAGGTGGCTCAAGCCCGAGAAACCGGTGCCGAAGTCGTCCAGCCACACCTTGACGCCGGTGCGATGCAGCTTGTCCAGCAACTGCGCGGCCACCATCTCATCACCGATCACCGCGGTCTCGGTCAGTTCCAGATGCAGGCGCGAAGCCGGCAGCCCCGACTCATGCAGGCATTGTGCGACCAGTGACGGCAGCTCGCCGCCACGCAGCTGCCGGGGCGACACGTTCACCGACACGAACAGATCATCGCCGCCCGCACTGCGCGGCCACTGCGACGCTTCCATGCAGGCCGCGCGCAGCACCTTCGGCCCGATCACCTCGATCAGCCCGCTCTGCTCGGCCACTTCGATGAACACCGACGGCGGGATCGTGCCCAGAGTGGGGTGCTGCCAGCGCAGCAGCACCTCGACGCCGACCATCCGCCGGTCGCGGGTGCGGAAGATCGGCTGGTAGGCCAGGCGCAGCTCGCCGCGCTCCCAGGCGCCGCGCAGTTCCTGTTCCATGTGCACGCGGCGCTCGACCGCATGGTCCATCGCCCGGCTGTAATACCGGTAGCAATTCTTGCCGGCCATCTTCGCCTGGTACATGGCGATGTCGCCGTTCTTCAGCAGTGTGGTCGCGTCTGCGGCATCGTCCGGGAACAGGGTCACGCCGATGGAGGTGCCCAGGAACAGCTCCCTGCCCTGCACCACCAGCGGCTTGCCCAGTTCGCGCACCAGCACCTCGGCCAGCAGCCGCGCATTGGCAGCGACATCGCCGTCGCCGACCAGGATCACGAACTCGTCGCCGCCAAAACGGGCCAGCAGCGCCTCATCGCCCCCGGCCTCGGCGACGGCGCGGCCGATCCGCTGGGCAAACTGCAGCAGTGCTTCGTCGCCCGCTTCATGCCCGAGGGTATCGTTGACCCGCTTGAAATCGTCGATGTCCGCAAACAACAGGCCCAACCGCTGCTTGGACGCACGCGCGGCCATCAGCCGGTGGTCCAGAGCTTCGCGGAACGCCAAGCGGTTGGTCAGGCCGGTCAGTGCGTCGGTGTAGGCCATGTGCCGCACCTCGCGGTCGTGGCGGGCGATGGCATCACGCATGCGGGCGAACCCCCGCACCAGCTCGCCGACCTCGTCGTCGCGGGTATTCTCCAGCAGTGGCGCCTGGTAGTCGCCGGCTTCGATGCGACGGGCCGCCACCGCCAGGTCGCGGATCGGCGCGACCAGGGTGCGCTGCACGTAGAAGATCACCGCCACGCCGATCACCACCAGCAGGCCGAGCATCAGCAGCAGCCAGCCCAGATGACGGCTGCCGACCTGCTGCAGGCGCTCGCCCAGCGTTGCGTTGGCGGCCTGCTCGCGCTGCTGCACTTCGTCCAGCGCCATGCCGACGCGGACGCCGCCGATGCGCTGGTTGCCGACCATGATCGGCATCGTGTTGTCGAGCACCTTTGGCGACTGCTGCACCACCAGCGTCCGCGCGGCGATCGCGCCCGGTGCAAGGGGGTCTCCCATCGGCTGACCGAAGGCGGCGACCTCCACCGAACCGTCGTGCACCAGCCGGCCACGTTCGTCGAACACCAGCACATAGCGCACCACGGGCTGCCGCGACGTGCTGCGCACCAGTGCGCCGACCTGGTCCAGATCGTGGTAGTACAGCGGGTTGGCCAGCGCATCGGAAAGCTCACGGGCGATCGCTTCGCCGCGGCTGCGCACGCTGCGGTCGAACAATTCATGGATGACGCCGCCGCTGAGGTTGCGCACCTCGCTCTGCATCGCCGCCTGCCGCCCCAGCAGCACCGCCAGGATCGCCACCACCACAAGCATCGCCCCGCCCATCGCGAGCAGGAACCGCGCCTGCATTCCCGAGCCGAGCCACTTCATTCCACTTCCATCCGCACGCGCGTCAATCCTTGTTTCAATTCATCCAGCCGCTGCTGCGCATGCGCGTCGACGCGGTGGAAACCGGAAGTACCAAAAAAACGGTGAAGCGCCGCCTGTGCCTGTGGATCACTGGCCGCCTGCAGCAGGACCTCCTGCAGGCGGTCACGGACGCGTGCGTCCAGGTCGGCGCGCACCACCTCCACGGCGCGAGGATAGGGCTCCGTGCGCAACAGTTCGCGGAAGTCGCGCCGGAACGCCCGCGGCATGCGCCGTTCATCGTTCCAGTCCACGCTGCTCACCGCCCCCCCATCGGCCACGCCCTTGTGCACGTAGGTGGCGATGTTCAGCTCGCTGCGGGCGAACACATAGCCGACGCTGTCCGTGCCCGGAGCGTCCCACGTACCCGCGAGGATCTGTGGGGACAACCCGTGGCCCAGCAACGTCATCACCGGCACCAGGTAGGCGCTGGTGGATGCGGTGTTCTGCAGCGCAAGGCGGTGGCCCCGCAGGTCCTCCAGCCGCTGGAACGGGCTGTCGCGGCGCACGAAGAATACGGTCTGGTACTCACGCACGCCATTGCGCTCGGTCAGCAGCAACGGCCGCGCACCGCTGCGCTGACCCAGCGCCACTGCGGTTCCGGCGGTCTCCGTGACCCAGTCGACCTGCCCCCGCCGCAGATAGCTGGCCATCTGCTGCGGATCACGCGCCATCAGTATCCTCCCCTCCTGGATGCCGACGTCGTGCATGCGTGCCACCACGTAGTCCAGCAGCGGCTGCAGCTGCTGGTAATGGGCCTTGGGATCGTCGCTGATCCGGCCCAGCACCAGCACCGGATCCGGCGCAGCGCGCACCGTTCCGGCCAGCAGGACCATGGCCAGGCTCAGCAGCGCCCCCTGCATTGCCGTTCGCAGACCCGACACCGGTTTCATCCCCCCCTGGGTATCCGGACAGACTACCCGAAAAAATGAGAACGTCGTCAGCCGTTGTGACTGCCCGGCTTGGCCAGACGCGCCATGCGCTGGGCATCGGCCAGGATGCCGCGCAGCAACCGCACTTCCTGCTCGCTCGGCTCGCTGCGCAGGAACAGGCGGCGCAGCTTGCGCATCGCCGACTCCGGCGCACGGCCCTTGTGGAAATCGATCTCGTCCAGGGTGTCGCCAAGCTGGGCGAAGAAGCTCTCCATCTGTTCGTGGCTGGCCACCTGCTCACGAAAGCCCGGTTCGGCGCCAACGGCAGGCTGGGCGCCGAGCAGCTGCATGCGCACCTCGTAGGCCAACACCTGCACGGCGGCGGCGAGGTTGAGCGAACTGAACGCCGGATCGGACGGAATGTGCACCGCCGCGTGGCACAGCTGCAGCTCCTCGTTGGTCAGGCCGGTCCGTTCCCGGCCAAACACCAGCGCCACCTCGGCACCCTCACCGGCCTTGGCGACCGCACGGGCCGCTGCGTCGGCGGGCAGGTACTCCTCCAGCTGGACCCGGCGTGCGCGGGCCGTACACCCCAACACCAGACGGCAGTCGGCGACGGCCTCGGCCAGGGTGGCCACCACGGGCGCATCGCCGAGCACGTCCTCGGCGCCGGCCGAGCGGCGGAATGCCTCCTCGTCCAGCGGTTTTTCCGGGGCCACCAGTACCAGGCGGGCCAGGCCCATGGTCTTCAGGGCGCGGGCGGCGGCGCCCATGTTGCCGGGATGCTGGGTTCCGACCAGGACGAATCGGAGGCGGGTGGCGGCGGGGAACTGGGACATGAACAGGGAAAAGGTCGAGCTGGACGATGACCAATGGTAAACTGTGCGGCCGGCCACTGCGCCGGACCCGCTCTTTTCCCCCGCCAGTCCTACCCTTCTGCCTTTCCGGGAGCCCACGCCATGCAGAAACCCGCCGTCACCGTCATGGTCAAGGCCGCCCGCCTCGCCGGCAACGTCCTGTTGCGCAACATCAACAAGCTCGAGGCACTGAACGTGGTGCAGAAGGGGCGGATGGACTACGCCAGCGAAGTCGATGCGGACGCGGAAAAGGTCATCGTCAAGGAGCTCAAGCGCGCGTATCCCGAGTACGGCGTGTTTGGCGAGGAAGGCGGCGTGCAGGGCGAACATCGCCACATGTGGGTCATCGATCCGCTGGACGGCACCAGCAACTACCTGCGCGGCGTCCCCCACTACTGTGTATCGATCGCCCTGGTCGAGAACGGCGAGCCGACCGACGCGGTCATCTTCGATCCGCTGCGCAACGAGCTGTTCACCGCCAGCCGTGGCGCGGGCGCCGTGCTGAACGACCGTCGCATCCGCGTGGCGGATCGCAAGGACCTGGGCGGCACCATGATCCAGACCGGCTTCGCTCCGCGCGAGCGCGCCCGTGCCGGCGCCCAGTTGAAGGCGGTCGATGCTCTGCTGGTGCAGGCCGAGGACATCCGCCGTACCGGTTCCGCTGCGCTGGACCTGGCCTATGTCGCCTGCGGTCGCGCCGACGCCTACTTCGAGGCCGGGGTCAAGGCCTGGGACATCGCGGCCGGCGTGCTGCTGGTGCGTGAGGCCGGTGGCAAGGTGTGCGATTTCAAGGGAGCACCGCTTGCACGCATGGACAACCGCGGTCCGGAAACCCAGCAGGTGGTGGCGGGCAACCTGAAGGTGGCCGAGTCGCTGCAGAAGGTGCTGGTCAACACGGGCTATGCGGCCGAGTTCGACGCGAAGTTCTGAGCTTCCCTGTAAAGCGGTTCATGGAGACGGCACCTGTGAAGGTGCCGTTTTCGTATCCGCAGTGATCGTGCTTGTCACTTTCTTTGCTCGTGCAAAGAAAGAAACACGCCGCCAGGACGCGAGCCGACGTGCTGTGCACGACGATGACGGGTAGCGCCGGGCCATGCCCGGCGAGCGAAGCGGCCGCTTCGCCTTCGACCTTGAAAGTGACACCCCTCCGCAGTCGCGGAAACGATCCTGCGGGCACGCGTCGATGCTGCCGACGCGCAAACAGAAACGCCCGGCACGGGGCCGGGCGTTCCTGTAGCAGTGCGTTGCAACCGGAGGCTTACACCACCGTCGAGGCCCGCAGCGCGGCGATGCGCTCTTCCAGCGGCGGATGGCTCATGAACAGCTTCTTCGCGGTCGAACCGGCGATGCCGAAGGCGGCGATCTGGGTCGGCAGCGTGCTCTGGCCGTGGTTGAGCTGCAGGCGCTCCAGCGCGGCGATCATCTTCTGGCGACCCGCCAGCGAGGCGCCACCGGCATCGGCGCGGAACTCACGATGGCGCGAGAACCACATCGAGATCATGGTCGCGAACAGGCCGAACACCATCTCCAGCACGAACACGATGATGTAGTAGGCGAACCCGCGGCCGCCGCCTTCGCGGTTGCCCGACAGCGCGCTGTCGATGACGCCGCCGACCACGCGCGCCAGCACGATCACGAAGGTATTCAGCACACCCTGCAGCAGCGCCATGGTGATCATGTCACCATTCGCCACGTGGGCGATCTCGTGGCCCAGTACGGCTTCGGCCTCATCTTCGCTCATGTTCTGCAGCAGACCGGTGGACACCGCCACCAGCGCGTTGTTGCGGTTGGCGCCGGTGGCGAATGCGTTGATCTCCGGGCCATCGTAGACCGCCACTTCGGGCATGCCGATGCCGGCCGCCTTGGCCTGGCGCTCGACGGTGGCCAGCAGCCAGCGCTCGGTCTGGTTGCGTGGCTCGGTGATCACCACCGCGCCGGTGGAGCGCTTGGCCATCCACTTGGACAGCAGCAGCGAAATGAAGGAACCGCCGAAGCCGAAAATCGCAGCCATCACCAGCAGGCCGCTCATCTGGTTCGGATTGACCCCCAGCAGCGACATCACGATGCCGGCCAGGATCAGCACTGCAAAGTTGGTGGCTAGAAAGAGTGCGATGCGGGTAAACATGGGAAATTCCGGCTCGGAAGGGGTCGATATCCGTCAATTTGCGGTGCGGTCAGCTTGAATTCAAGCACCAACCTGACCGACGATTCAGCCAGCATGACCTCCCCCCTTTCCTGCGGCCGCTTCGCGCCCTCGCCTACCGGCCTGCTACACCCCGGCTCCCTGCTGGCTGCATTCGGCAGCTGGCTGCTCGCGCGCCATCACCACGGCCTGTGGCGGCTGCGCATCGAGGACATCGATCCCCCACGCACCGTGCCCGGGGCTGCGCACGCGCAGTTGCAGGCACTGGCGGCATTCGGCCTGGCCCACGATGGTCCGGTGCTGTGGCAGAGCGAACGTGGCGATGCTTACCAGCAGGCTCTGGACAGGCTGCTGGCCAGCGGGCTGGCCTTCATCTGCCACTGCAGCCGCAGCGAACTGGCAGCCCGGGGGGGCATCCACCATCGCTGCGTCGCGCGGCAGCCCCGACCGGACCCTGCCGTCCGCTTCCGCGTACCGGCCGGCAGCGTGGTGCAGTTCGACGATGGCCTGCGCGGCCGTCAGGTGCAGGACGTCCACGCCGAGGTGGGTGATTTCGTGCTGCGCCGCGTCGACGGGTGCTGGGCCTACCAGCTGGCGGTGGTGGTCGACGATGCCGCGCAGGGCGTCACCGACGTGGTGCGCGGCGCCGACCTGCTCGACTCCACCGCGCGGCAGATCCTGCTGCAGCAGGCACTCGGACTGGCAGTGCCGCAGTACTGGCACCTGCCCCTGCTGCTGGACGCGCCCGGGCACAAGCTGTCCAAGTCGCTGGCCGCGCTGCCGGTCGACAGCGCCCGCCCGGTGCCGGTGCTGCGTCAGTTGTGGGGCCTGCTCGGCCAGTCGCCCGCCGCACTCGAGGGTCACGACGATCTGCACGACCTGCTCGCGGCGGCCCGGCAGGCATTCGATCCGGCCCGCCTGCCACGCACGGACATCCTGTTGCCGACGGGCGCACTTTCCGCGCCGATGTTGCAGAATCCCCCTTCCCCCACCTGAAACCCGGACTGCATTCCATGACATCTCGCGTCGCACTGGTCACCGGCGGAACCGGCGGCATCGGTACCGCCATCTGCCAACGCCTGGCCGACCAGGGCCACCGGGTCGCCACCAACTATCGCGATGAAACCAAGGCCCGCGCCTGGCAGCAGGCGATGACCGAACGCGGCTTCAACGTGTCCATCTTCGCCGGCGACGTGTCCGATCCGGACAGTGCCGAAGCGCTGGTGCGCGCCGTCGAAAACGAACTGGGCCCGGTCGAGATCCTGGTCAACAACGCCGGCATCACCCGCGATACGACCTTCCACCGGATGCGTGCGGACCAGTGGCATGACGTGATCAACACCAACCTCAATTCGGTGTTCAACGTCACCCGCCCGGTCATCGAAGGCATGCGTCGCCGCGGCTGGGGCCGGGTCATCCAGATCAGCTCGATCAACGGTCTGAAGGGCCAGTACGGCCAGGCCAACTACGCCGCCGCCAAGGCCGGCATGCACGGCTTCACCATCTCACTGGCGCGCGAGAACGCGGGCTTCGGCATCACCGTCAACACCATTTCGCCGGGCTACGTCGCCACGGACATGGTCATGGCCGTGCCGGAGGAAGTGCGGGCCAAGATCATCGCCGACATTCCGACCGGGCGCCTGGGCAAGCCGGAGGAGATCGCCTACGGCGTGTCCTTCCTGGTGGCCGAGGAGGCCTCGTGGATCACCGGCAGCAACCTGGACATCAACGGCGGCCACCACATGGGCTGGTGATCCGCGCGGGCGCGGCCGGTCACGTGCCGGACCGCACCTGCCTGCGGTCATGCTGCGCAGCACGCAAACCCTTGTTGCGCAACATGATCCGCCGTGAAAGCCAAGCCTGGCGGGGGCTGGGGCGGTTGCAACGGCTGCTGCACTGCGCCATGCTGCGCGTCTACTGTGACGAGTGACCGCTTCATGGCTGCGACCCGCATCATCAAGAAGTATCCGAACCGCCGTCTCTACGACACCGAGATTTCCAGCTACATCACCATCGAGGACGTCCGCCAGCTGATACTGGACGGTGAAGACTTCGAGGTCCGCGACGCCAAGAGCGGCGACGACCTTACCCGTTCGGTCCTGCTGCAGATCATCGCCGACCAGGAGCAGGACGGCGAGCCGATGCTCTCCACCCAGTTGCTGAGCCAGCTGATCCGCTTCTACGGCGACTCCCTGCAGGGATTCATGGGGAACTACCTGGAACGCAGCATGCAGGTGTTCCTGGACCAGCAGCAGCAGTTCCGCCAGCAGATGGGCAACCTGCTGGGCCAGACGCCGTGGGCGATGATGAACCAGCTGACCGAACGCAACCTGGAGCTGTGGCAGGAATTCCAGCGCAGCATGGGCACCGGCTTCGGCGGCCCCCGCCCCGGCGGAACCGGCACGGGAACCGGAACCGGCAGCAAGCCGAACGAACCGGGCACCGGCACCGGCGGCAAGACCCGCCGCTGAGCTACGGCAGGGACTGACATGAAAACGGCGCGCCACTGGCGCGCCGTTTTCGTCTGCGGGTCATCCGCAGGCAGACGTCAGCGCTTCGCCTTGCACGCCGTGCAGACGCGCTCGACCTTGTAGCCCTTTGCCCTGAGCTTCTCGACCACGCCATCGCTGCCGAGCAGATGCAGCGTGCCAACCACCACCAGCGTGCCACCCTGCCCCGCCTGCAGATAGGGCACCAGCTTCGGCACCCAGGCATCATTGCGGCCGGTATTGATGCGCTGATACAGCTGCGGATACTGCTGGCGCATCTCGGCAGCCATTTTCGTCCACAGCAGGCGCTCGTCACCGCGGCGCCATGCGTCGTGCAGCATGCGTGCCTGTTCATCGCCCTTGTCGGCCTGATCGAGGGCTTCGGACAGCATCTGCCGCTGTTCCTGCACCGACATCCCATCAAGCATGCCGATCTGCGTATCGATGTCCTCCAGACCACCGGTGCTGCGCCCGGTCGCCTGTGCGCGCTCCATGAAGTGACGGTCCAGACCGAGCGCCGGGTCCAGGCCCATCTTCTGCATCTGCCCCACTGAAATGCTCAGACCGACAAACCAGGGTTTCATGCCCTGCATCTGCGCCAGCGGCAGCTTGTTCGCGGTGGCGAAGGCCTGCAGTTTCTGCCAGGTCGCTGCATCGAGATCACGCTTCAGTTCGCTGCCGTCGGTGCGCACGGCGGCCTGCACCATGCGGCTGGCCAGCTGCGGCGACTGCATGTCTTCCGGCGACAGTTCGAACAACACGCGCTGCGAGGCCCCGAAGGCCTGCTCCACATCAGCCGACAGCGGATAGTCCTGCGGCTTCAACAGATGGAACGAGCCGAGAAGATACAGCCGTGAATCGCCGGGGCCGGTGACCTTCCACAGCAGCGGTACCGGCGGCTTGACCGACGCACCTTCAGCGGCCGGCGCATTGCGGGCCTGCGCCAGTGGCGCCACCGCGCAGGCCAGCAGCAACAGGGCGGCGTGTAACAGGTGTCTGATCAGCATGTCAGCCTTCTCCTTCAGGCAGGTGGTAGGCCTTTTCGCCCGCGTCCACGCGAAGGTCCAGCCGGTTCTCCGGCGGTGCCAACGGACAGGTCGCGTAGGGCGTGAACGCGCAGGGCGGGTTGTAGGCGTGGTTGAAATCGATGAGCACGCGGCCATCGGCGCCGGGGGCGCCGGTATCCAGATAGCGGCCAGCGGGATAGCTGCCGCGGCCGCTGGTGCGGTCCGCGAAAATCAGGAACAGGGGCTCGCCGGGGGCACCGATCGCCTCCAGCCGCCAGGTCCGGCCATCACGCTCAAACTCGACCGCACCGGCATTGGGCATATCGGTGGTCAGTCCGGTGATGTCGACGATCGGCAAGGTCTTGCCCGGTGCGTGCGCAACGAAGCGCGCCTGCACCTGCCAGTCGGGCCCTCCCGGCCAGTACTGCAGGCCGGCGAAGTCCCGGCGTGCAGGCGCATCGGCATGCTTGACCCTCAGCGCATCGCGCGGACCACGCCGGATCAGGCTGAGCTGGCCCTTGCCACCGTCGAAGGCAAGCAGGGTAGGCTGCGGATCCTTGTCGGTATCCATGCGGATGCGCCCCTTCACCGGCTGGCCATTGTGAGTGAGCTCCGCCCCGGCTTCCGGCGTGAACCACCATTGCCGGCCCTCGCGCCGCAGCAGGCCGAGCTTGTCCGGCCCCACTGCCAGGCGGATGCCATTGGTGGCACCGCTGCCAACGAAGTGCGAGCTGTTCTGCAGCCAGTGCAGACCGACCAGCGCCGTCCAGCCATCAGGCCGTGTCAGGTCCTGATAACGCGCCACGCGCCATTGCTGCTGCGCGGCGGCGTATGCCGGATCTTCCACCACCGCAGGCGCCGGCGGCGGCGCCGGGCTGCAGGCTGCCAGCAACAAGACAGCCAGCAGGCCGCCCATTCCCCGATACGCCATCGATGCTCCCCTCAACGTCCGCGCAGGAACCAGCGGTCGATCTCCGCCAGCGAAAAACGGGCCCAGGTCGGCCGGCCGTGGTTGCACTGGCCGGATCGCTCGGTGATCTCCATGTCGCGCAGCAGGGCGTTCATTTCCGGCACCGTCAGCCGGCGATTGGCACGCACAGCGCCATGGCAGGCCATGGTCGACAGCAGTTCATCGCGCGCGCTCGCTACGCGGCGGCTCTGGCCGTGCTCACGCAGGTCGGTCAGCACATCGCGCAGCAGCCCCTCCGGCTCGGCGTGGGCCAGCAGCGCGGGAATGCTGCGCACATGCAGCGAGCCCGGGCCGGCCCGCGTCACCTCGAAACCAAGCGCGGCCAGCGTCGCCGCCTCGCTCTCTGCGGTATCCGCTTCGCGTTCGCCCACCGCCAGCGTGATCGGCACCAGCAATGGCTGCGACTGCAGGCCGATACCATCGTGCGCGTTCTTCAGCCGCTCGTAGCCGATGCGTTCGTGCGCCGCGTGCATGTCGACCACGATCAGGCCTTCGGCATTCTCGGCCAGGATGTAGATGCCGTGCAGCTGCGCGATCGCATAGCCCAGGGGCGGCACGCCCGCGTCTGCACGGGTGTCCGGCAGGCCGTTTCCGCTCGGCATCGCAGGCTGCGCGGTGCCGCCTTCGCCTGCAGCAGGCGTGGCATAGAGCGCAGCGTAGGCGGCCGGCGCATCGGCAACCTGCAGGCCCAGCGGCTGCTGCGGGCGCCATCCCTGATATCCGCCACCGCCGCCCGCCCCCGGAGCAGGACCACGGACCAGACCGAATCCGGACGCGCCCACGGTCGATGCCGCCGCTGCTGCCCCGGCGTCCGCTGCCTGCCCGGCACCTGCACCGATCTCCTGCGCCGACACGCCGGCTCGGGTATCGGCCAGCGCGTCCTTCAGCGTGCGGTAGACGAAATCATGGACCAGCCGCGCATCACGGAAACGCACTTCGTGCTTGGCCGGATGCACGTTGACGTCAACGCGCGTGGGGTCGAGTTCCAGGAACAGCACGTAGGCCGGCTGCCGGCCATGGAACAGCACATCGCCGTAGGCCATCTTCACCGCGTGGGCAACGCTGCGGTCGCGCACCGAACGGCCGTTGACGTACAGGTACTGCTGGTCGGTACTGGCCCGCGAATAATGCGGCTGCGCGATCCAGCCGTGCAGGCGCAGGCCCGCGCCGCTGTGGTCCACGCGCACCGCCTGCAGCGCGAAATCATCGCCCAGTGTCTCGGACAGGCGCGCGTCCGAATACAGGTCACCCGGCTTGTAGCGGCGTGATGCCTTGCCATTGTGCGAGACCCGCAGCTCGACGTCCGGCCGCGCCAGCGCCAGCGAGCGCAGCCATTCTTCGATGTGCCCCAGTTCGGTGCGCTCGGCGCGCAGGAACTTGCGTCGCGCGGGCACGTTGTAGAACAGCTCGCGCACTTCCACCGTGGTACCCGGTGCGTGCGCGCGCGGCGTGACCTCGCCGATCTTGCCGCCATCGATCTGCAGCGCGGAACCGTGCTCGTCATCTGCGCGGCGCGACGCCAGGGTGAAGCGACTGACCGACGCGATCGATGGCAGCGCTTCGCCGCGGAACCCGAGCGTGCCCACCGACTCCAGATCGTCCAGGTTGGCGATCTTGCTGGTGGCGTGCCGCGAGACGGCCAATGGCAGCTGCTCCGCTGCGATGCCACTGCCGTTGTCGCGGATGCGGATCAGGCGCACGCCGCCTTCTTCCAGGTCGATGTCGACACGGCTGGCGCCGGCATCGATCGCATTCTCGACCAGTTCCTTGACCACTGACGCGGGGCGCTCGACCACCTCGCCGGCGGCGATCTGGTTGATCAGGATGTCCGGCAAGGGCCGGATCGGGCGCGGGCCGGGCGCGCTCATGGGGCAAGGTAGGCAGCAGACTTCATGCGCCGATGATAGCGGACGTACCGCGTGGAGAGTCGAGCCCGGATCACCTGTGCGATGCCGATGATGCGCCACGCCCCAGGCATGGCCGGTCAAACAGGGTGTGGCCTACTTGCTGCCGCCGGCCATGGTGGCGGCCGCGTCGATCTCGGCCTGTGCGCGGGCCGCGTAGAGCGTCCCCGGCGGCGGCTGCCGGCTGAAGAACGTGTGCACGCCATCGAGCACCGCACCGGCGATCTTGCGCTGGTAGCCCGGGTCGATCAGGCGGCGCTCCTCGTCCGGATTGGAGATGAAGGCGGTTTCCACCAGCATCGCCGGCATGTCCGAGGTGCGCAGCACCGCGAAGTTGGCGCGCTCGATGTTTGGCTTGTGGTTGTTGCCGATCCGCTTCAGTCCACCCAGTACGTGGCCGGCCGCATCCTCGGAGGCCTTCATGTAACCGCTCTGCGCCAGATCGAGCAGAACGTTGGCCAGCGTGCCTTCGGTCTGCTGCAGGCGCACGCCACCGACCAGATCGGCGGCGTTTTCCTTGTCCGCCAGCCAGCGCGCACGCTGCGACGAGGCACCCTTGGTGGACAGCACGTACACCGATGAACCGGTCGCCGAGCGGTTCTCGGCGGCGTCCGCATGAATCGAGATGAAGATGTCAGCCTTGTTCGCGCGGGCCTTCTGTGCGCGCATCGGCAGCGGGATGAACACGTCGCTGTCGCGGGTCAGATAAGCTTTCAGGCCCGGCGTGGCGTTGACCTGACGGGCCAGCTCACGCGCCACCGCCAGGGTGACGTCTTTCTCGCGCTTGCCGGTGGGCCCGATCGCGCCCGGATCCTGTCCGCCGTGGCCGGGATCGATCGCCACCACCAGGTGACGCATGCCAGGCTGCATGCGGATGCGCGAAGCGTCGCTGGGCATCGCCGGACGCGGCGGTTCGGGCGGCGGCGATGCCGGTACCGGTGCCGGGGCTGGCGGATTGCTCACCACCGCAGCGGTGCGCTGGCCGGCCAGGATCGCCGCGGGCGACGATGCCGGCGGGGTGCTGCTGGCGCTGGTGCCCGCAGCGGCCACCTGCACGGGCGCGGTGGACGGCGCCGGCGTGGGCGCGGCCGGGGCGGCAGCCGTGGCGCTGGCCTGCTGCTGCACCTGCGCGGTCAACAACGCGGTAGCGCGGGCGGCGTCGCTGCGCGTCTGCATGCTGGGTGCCGTCGTCTGCGTGGTCGTGGCAACCGGAGCCGGCGCCGGCGCCGCAGCGGCCACGCCCGGGCTGTCACCCGGCCATTCGATCACCAGCTTCGACGCCTCTCCTTCGCGCTGCATCTGCGGGCGGAACGGCGCCACGGATTCCGCAAGATCGAAAACAACACGGAAGGTGCCCGGAACCGGTTGTCCGGTGCGCACTGCCGTCACCACGCCCTGCGCAGCCGGCATCTTCAGGTTGCGCACGGCAGTGGAGTCCGGGAAATCGACCACCAGTCGGTTCGGGTTGGCCAGCGACAGCGTCTTGTAGCCGCCACTGCCAACCAGAGAGATTTCCGCGCGGGTGCCGGTGGAACCTGTATTCAGCTGTACCTGGCGGACTTCACCCGCCCACGCGCTGAGGCACGCCAGACCCAGTCCGACGGCGGCACAGATGGCGATGAGACGGTTCCCCAGGCGCATGGCTCAGGATTCAATCACCGCGCTGAACGGAATGCAATACCTTTTTCCTTAATAATCCGTAACCTGCCGATCTTTGTTCTCGTCAGGCGACAGAAACAGGCCGCAAGTCTCCGCCTTCGGCCAGCCGCTGCAGCCATTCCCGGCCAGCGTCGCTGAGCCCACTGAGACGCGCCCGGCGCCCCTGGCCCTCGATCTCCAGCGCCACGACCAGGTCCGTCGGCGGCAATGCGCCCGCCCCCCGTTCCGGCCACTCGACCAGCCACAGCACCGCACTGCCCTCGTCCAGGCCCAGGAAATCCAGTTCCCCGGCCTGGCCGATGCGGTACAGGTCCAGATGCCACGCCTCGCCACCACTGGCCAGCGGATAGCGCTCGACCAGGGTGTAAGTTGGGCTGCGGATCGCACCCTGCACGCCCAGCGCACGCAGCAGCGCACGCGCGGTGGTGGATTTGCCGGCGCCGAGGTCGCCGCGCAGCTCGATCAACGCCTGCGGCGGTCGCGTGGCCGCCAGCCACTGCCCGAGACGTTCGGTGGCATCGCTGTCGGCAAGGAAGTATTCGTTCATGGGGAGCGTTCCGGATTGGCCAGCCGCCGCAGGGGCGCCAGCAGGTCGGTGGGAAGCAGACCACGCGCGCCGTCGATGGCAGCGGCGTCGCCGGCAAGCGCGTGCAACAGGGCGCCGCCTGCTGCGGCATCGAATGCGTCCAATCCCTGCGCGCGCAGTCCAGCAATGACGCCGGTCAGCAGATCTCCCATGCCGCCGACCGCCATGCCCGGATTGCCGGCCGCGATCAGCCGCGGCAGCCGCGCAGGTGCCGCGACTACACTGCCGGCACCCTTCAGCACCACCGTGGCGTGATAGCGCTCGGCCAGCGCCTGCGCGCTGCCGAAGCGATCGGCCTGTACCTCGGCGGTACTGCAGCCCAGCAGGCGTGCAGCCTCTCCCGGATGCGGCGTCAGGATGGCATCAGGCACCGCGTGCGGGTTCTGCGCCAGCAGATTCAGGGCATCGGCGTCTATCACCATCGGACGCCCGCAGGCGAGCACGCTGGCATGCAGCGCACGCGCCCAGTCGTCCTGGCCAAGGCCCGGCCCGATCGCAACGACCCGTGCGCGGTCCAGCAGCGCAGGCAACGCCGCGCCATCTTCCAGCGCATGCGCCATCGCCTCGGGCAGGCGCGCAAGCATCGCCCCCACATGCTCACGACGGGTGCCGACACTGAGCAGTCCGGCACCGGCACGCAGTGCGGCCTCGGCCGCCATCACCGCTGCGCCGCCACTGCCGTGGTTGCCGCCCACACACAGCACATGCCCGGACTCGCCCTTGTGGGTATTGGCCCGGCGCGGCGGCAGCAGCGCCCGCAGACGGTCGCCGACCCAGCGTTCCGCGCTGGCCGCGATGCCTTCCCGCGCCGCCTGCGGCAGGTCCAACGGCGCCAGCCGACGCTGGCCGACATGATCCAGCGCGTCGCCGGTGTACAGGCCCCGGTGGCAGACAATGAACTGCAGGGTGACCGCCGCGCGCACCGCAACGCCGGGCACGCCGCCCTGATCGGCATCGACACCGCTGGGTACATCCAGTGCCAGCACCGGCGCCGGAGAGGCATTGAGTGCTTCGATCAGCGCCTGCGCCATGCCGGCCGGGGCCCGATCCAGGCCGAGACCGAACAGCGCATCCACGCCGACGTCGGCGACCGGCAGCTGGCCGTCGAACTCGATGCTGCTGCCGCCGGCGGCAGCGAATGCGGCCGCCGCCTGCTGCGCCAGCGGCGTGGCGGGCAGCCTGCCCGGCAGGGTGATCACCTGCACCTGGCGGCCCGCCTGCAGCGCATGGGTCGCCAGTACGTAGCCATCGCCGCCGTTGTTACCGGCGCCAGCCACCACATACAGACTGCGGGCATCCGGCCATTGCTGCAGCAGGCACTGCCAGCCCGCCAGGCCAGCCTGCGCCATCAGGCTCCAGCCACCATCACCGGCAAGCGCCGACGCGCGGGCGTCCAGCGCGCGCGCAGCAGCGGTGTCGAACAGAAGAGAGAGATCGGGCATGCCGGGATTTTATACTGGTGCACATGTCCTCCGTCCCCGCCCCTGCCCCAGCCGACCCGGTCCAGGCCGTGCAGCGCATCCGCGAACTGGCCCGTGCACACGGTTTCCAGCGCTGCGGCATTGCCGGCATCGAGCTGGGCGAGGACGAGGCACACCTGGCCGACTGGCTGGGCCAGGGCCTGTACGGGACCATGGACTGGATGGCACGCCACGGCACGCTGCGCGCACGCCCGGCGGAACTGCTGCCGGGCACGGTGCGGGTCATTTCCGTGGGCATGGACTACAGCCACCGCGACGATACCGAAGCCTGGGCGACCCTGGCCGATCCCGGCCGCGCCTACGTGGCGCGCTACGCGCTGGGGCGCGACTACCACAAGCTGATGCGCAACCGCCTGCAGAAGCTCGCTGCGCGGATCAACGATGAAGTCGCGCCACTGGGCTACCGCGTTTTCGTCGATTCGGCACCGGTGCTGGAACGGGCCCTGGCCCGCAACGCCGGGCTCGGCTGGATCGGCAAGCACACCTGCCTGATCGATCGCCAGGGGGGCTCATGGTTCTTCATCGGCGAGATCTACATCGACCTGCCGTTGCCGGTCGACGCGCCCGCCACTGCGCACTGCGGCACCTGCACGCGCTGCATCGACATCTGCCCCACGCGCGCCATCACCAGCCCGCAGCGGCTGGATGCGCGCCGCTGCATTTCCTATCTGACCATCGAGCATGACGGCGCGATCCCCGAGGACATGCGCCCGCTGATCGGCAATCGCATCTACGGCTGCGACGACTGCCAGCTGGTCTGCCCGTGGAACAAGTTTGCCAAGCGCACCGATGAAGCCGATTTCCGCGCACGCAACAACCTGGACACCGCGCGCCTGGATCAGCTGTTCGCCTGGGACGAGGCGGAGTTCCTGCGCCGCACCGAAGGCAGCCCGATCCGTCGCAGCGGCCATGAGCGCTGGCTGCGCAACATCGCTGTGGCACTGGGCAACGCGCCGACAGCGCCGCAGACCCTGGCCGCACTGCAGACCCGCATCGATGATCCCTCGCCGCTGGTGCGCGAGCACGTGCAGTGGGCGCTGGCACAGCACCGCACGACCTGAGCCGGGCGTGCCCGGCGCGCGCCAACGTGCGATCCTGAGTGCCCGCTCCACCCGCAGCGCGCCGTACCCATGCAGCCACGCAACACCGACATTCTCACTCCCAGCCAGCTCAACACGCTGGCGCGCGACCTGCTGGAAGGCAGCTTCCCGGCGATCTGGGTCGAAGCCGAACTGGGGAGTGTGGCCCGCCCTGCGTCCGGGCACCTGTACTTCACCCTGAAGGACGCACGGGCACAGCTGCGTGCGGCGATGTTCCGGATGAAGGCGCAGTACCTGAAGTTCGTACCGCGCGAGGGCATGCGCGTGCTGGTGCGTGGCCGGGTGACCCTGTACGACGCACGCGGCGAGTACCAGATGGTGCTCGACCACATGGAGGAGGCCGGTGAAGGCGCGCTGCGGCGGGCGTTCGAGGAGCTGAAGGCGCGCTTGGACGCCGAAGGCCTGTTCGATCCTGCACGCAAGCGGGCGCTGCCCGCGCATGTGCGGCGGCTGGCGGTGATCACCTCGCAGACCGGCGCCGCCGTGCGCGATGTGCTGAGCGTACTGGGCCGTCGTTTCCCGCTGCTGGAGGTGGACCTGCTGCCGACCCTGGTGCAGGGCTCCAGCGCCGCCGCGCAGATCACCCGCCTGCTGCAGGCAGCCGATGCCAGTGGTCGCTACGACGTGATCCTGCTGACCCGCGGCGGCGGTTCACTGGAAGATCTATGGGCGTTCAACGACGAAGCGCTGGCGCGCGCGATCGCCGCCAGCGATACGCCGGTCGTGTCGGCCGTCGGCCACGAGACCGACTTCAGCCTGAGTGATTTTGCCGCTGACCTGCGCGCGCCGACACCTTCGGTGGCGGCCGAGTTGCTGGTCCCCGACCAGCGTGACCTGGCCCTGCGCCTGCGCCGCAATGCCGCGCGGCTGGCACAGCTGCAGCGCCACGCGGTAGGACAGGCCATGCAGCGCGCCGACCGTGCGCTGTTGCGATTGAATGCGCAGAGTCCGCAGGCCCGGCTGGGCCTGTTGCGGCGCCGTCAGCTGGAGCTGGGCCGGCGGCTGCACGCGGCCTTCAACCAGCAGCAGGAGCGCCGTGCCGCGCGCCTGCGCCATGCTGCCGCGGTGCTGCGTGGCCATCATCCGCAGCGCCAGCTGGACGCGATGCAGCGTCGCCTGTCGGCCCTGCGCGGACGCCCCCATGCAGCGATGCAGCGGCTGCTGCAACGCGATGCGCTGCGCCTGCGCGGCCTGGCCCGGTCCCTGGAAGCGGTCAGTCCATTGGCCACGGTGGCACGCGGTTACAGCATCGTGACCCGTGCCGATGATGGTGCACTGGTACGACAGGTTGAACAGGTCCAGCCCGGCGACGCACTGCAGGCACGCGTGGGCGACGGCGTCATCGACGTGCAGGTCACCTCGGTCAGGTAAGCGGGGGCCAAGGCGCAGCCCGGCGTGCGCCTTCCTACCTGGCCGCCTCGCAGAACTGCTTCCGGTACTCCAGCGCCTTCGGCATCAGGGCCTGCAGATTCTGGATCCGGGTTCCCGGGTTGGGATGGGTGGAGGCAAACTCCGGCGGCGACTGACCACCACTGGCCTGGCCCATCCGCTGCCACAGCGGCACCGCTTCGCGCGGATCGAAACAGGCAGCCGCAGCCAGCATCAGCCCCACCTCATCGGCCTGGGTCTCGTGGCTGCGTGCGTAGGGCAGCAGATAGCCATAACCCATCGCCGACATCACCATCTGCTGCTGCTGCGCATCCATGCCACTGGCAGCCCCGGCCATCTGCCCGATCTGGGTCAGCTTCTGCTGTGCCATGCGCTGCGCTCCATGGCGCAGCAGCGCATGGGCGATCTCATGCCCCATCACCACCGCCATCGCATCCTTGGTCCGCGCCACCGGCACCAGACCGGTATAGACCGCCATCTTCCCGCCCGGCAGGCAGAAGGCGTTGGCCTGCTCGGAGGGGATCACGTTCACCTCCCACTGGAAGCTGCGTGCGAAATGGGCCGGCTCCACGCCATGCTCCCGCGCCAATGCGGTCTCCACCACATCGACCTTGGCGATCAACCGCTCGGCAATCGCACGCACGTCACGCGAGATCTGCGCGTTCGGGTCCAGTGGCCGCTCCTGCGCCAGGATCTGCTGGTAGGCCTGCAGGCCCAGCGCGGTTTCCTGCTGGGCATCCAGGCTGCTGTCGATCATGACCTTCTCGCCGGTATAGGGATCGACCGTCCGGTTCGAAAACCAGTAAAAGGCCGCGTAACCCGCCGCCAGCAGCAGTACCCACCAGCGGATGTTGCCGAACAGGCCACGCCGCTGCGGGCCCTGCGGCGAGCGGGAAAATGGGTCGTTGCGCATGCAGTGGTCTTCCGGCTGGCCCCGCCGGCCGGCGGGCACGGCGCAATCTTAGTGTGCCGGAGCCCGCGCCGGGTGAAGCCGGCCGCTCAGATGCCGCGTACCAGGCGGAACCCGATGCGGGCGTTGGTGGTGTCCGAGTCCTGCGACTGCCGCCAGGCCGCCCGGGTCTGCTCGGGAGAGTTCGCCCAGTTGCCTCCGCGGATCACCCGCGCCCGGCAACCCGGGTTGAACCAGGCCACGCCGTCGGAGGGCGCACGCCGGTAGCTGGAATGCCAGCAGTCGGCCACCCATTCGCTGAGATTGCCGGCCATGTCGTGCAGGCCGAACGCGTTGGCCCGGAAGTTCGCCACCGGCGCCGGGCCCCACCAGCCATCGCCATAGCCGATGAACGCGTTGTGCCAATGCCGGCCAGACGGCGAGACATCCTTGCTGCCGGTGAAGTTGCCGCTGCCCGGCGGGGGCGTGCCTGTATCCCCCCAGGGATAACGGCCGCTGCTGCCGGCGCGCAGCGCGTACTCGAATTCGGCCTCGCTGGGCAGCCGGTAGCTGTAGCCGGTCTGCTCGGACAGCCACGCGGCATAGTTTTCCGCGTCGCGCACGCTCACATGCATCACAGGCGCGTTGCCCAGCGCGCGCGCGCCGTCGTAATCCGAGCGCCAGTCGACACCGCTGCGGCGGATGAAGTTGCCGCTGCGCTCGTCATAGACCACCGAATGACCGCGACGGGTCGCGCGTGGGCGGGCATTGGTGGCTTTGACGTAGCGCTCGAAATCGCTGACGGTGACCTCGGTGATGGCCATCGCGAAACCGCGGTCAAATCGTACGTAATGCGAAGGGCGCTCGGCATCGGTGGCGCCGGGCTCGGCATCCCCTGCGCCCATCTGGAAGCCGCCATGCGGCACCACCACCATCTGCGGGCCACGCCCGCCATCGCGCATCGCGTCGCTGAACACCTGGCCGGGACGGAAGCTGCCGTAATGGGTTGCCAGATCGATGCGCTCGCGCAGCTGCGCCACGACCGCGTCGCCGGGCAGCGCGATGCGCAGTGCTTCGGCCAGCTTCTCGCGCGCTGGTTTCAGGCCCTGCGGCGTCGCCAGGTCGCGCAGTCCCTCGTCGCGCAGCTGCACCAGGGTGTCGGCCCGGATCTGCTCGATGCGCTCGAAGGCGTCGGCGATGGTCGGCGAGGAATCACGGACCTTGCTGGCTTCAGCCAGCCAGGTGCCGGCACTGGCGAAGTCACGGCGGCGGGCGGCCTCCTCGGCACGCCGGATCAGGCCGCTCTCCGCCGCAGCAAGGCCCTGGCGTGCGCGGCGGTTGCCCTCGTCAAGCGCCAACGCCTCGCGGAAACTGCCGATCGCGCCGTCACCGTCCTCGCCGATCCGGTCCGCGCGCAGGTCCTCCTCGCCGGCCCGGTTGTAGGCCACCACGCGTTGCGCGGTCTCCACCCGCGCCTGCAGGGCACGGACCTTTTCATCGTCAGGGGCCAGGGTCAGCAACACCAGCGCCTGGCGTCCCGCTTCGGCCAACGCCTCGCGCTGCTGCAGCGGCCGCACCAGCAAGGCGTCGGTCTGCTGCAGCAGGCGCTGGCGGGCACGCTGCAGGCCAGCACGGGCCTGGCGGTCGTCAGGCACCTCCTCCTGCACCGCCAGCCACAGCGGGATGGCGGCATCGCCATCCTCGTACAGCCGATCCTGGGCAAACGCCTGCTCGGCGGCCCTGCGCAGCTGCGCCAGGCTGCGCCCCTCCCGATCGACACGGGGCGGCGTCCACTGCTGCACGTCTTCGGCGGCATCCTCACCGGCGATGGTCACGCTGCCCTGCACCGCCGGCCGATCCTCCGGCGCCGGTGGCGATGCCGCCTGGCCGGAACCCTCGCCGGCCTTGCCTGCCGGTGTCGGCGGTGACGGGGTGCAGGCGACCAGAGCCAGGGCCAGGCTGGCGCACAGCGCGGACGACAGCGGAAAACGCAAGCAGAGCCTCCTTCGGCACGGACGCGGACCGACGTTAGGCTATTCTCCCCTGCCTGAGCAAACCCGAGTAGCAGGCCCTGACCCGTGGCAATCTGGATCACCACCCCCGCCGAGCTGGATGCGTACTACCAGCAGCGTCCCACCCGCATCGGCCTGGACACCGAATTCATCCGTGAACGTACCTTCTGGCCGCAACTGGCGCTGGTGCAGATGGCGGTCGGCGAGGACATCCTGCTGATCGATCCACTGATTCCCGGCATGCCCGAAGCACTGGCCCCCTGGCTGACCGATACGTCGATCATCAAGGTGATGCACAGCGCCAGCGAGGATCTGGTGGCCTTCAAATGGACCTGCGGCGTGCTGCCACGACCGCTGTTCGATACCCAGATCGGCGCGGCGCTGGCCGGCATCGGTGCCGGCATGGGCTACCAGAAGCTGGTGCAGGAGATCACCGGCGTGACCCTGGCCAAGGGCGAGACCCGCTCGGACTGGATGCGCCGCCCGCTCTCCGAGTCGCAGCTGCAGTATGCCGCCGATGACGTCGAGCACCTGTTCGCGCTGCATGACGCGATCGACGCGAGACTGCAGGCGATGGGACGCCAGCAGTGGCTGCACGACGACGCTGAACGCCTGTTGGCCAGCGTCGCCAACGATGAGGACCGCTGGCCGCACCTGTCCATGCGCTCGGCCCAGTTCCTCGATGCCGAGGCACAGCGACGCCTGCTGCGCCTGCTGCGCTGGCGCGATGTGCAGGCACGCCAGAGCGACCGGCCGCGCAGCTGGATCCTGGACAACGAACTTGCCGCCCTGCTGGCGCGCTCGCCACCGGCCGATGTCGACGCGCTCGCCAAGCTGTTCGAGCCGTTCCCGAAGGCGCCGCGCAAGCTGACAGCCGCCGTGTGGCAGGCCCTGGACACTCCGCTGGCCGATGAGCAGGACGCGCCGCTGGCCACCCAGCCCACCGACAGCAGCAAGAAGACGCTGAAGAAAATGCAGGACGCCGTGGCCGAATGCAGCCGCGAGCTGGGCCTGGCGGACGGCGTACTGGCCTCGCGCAAGCACCTGGAAAGCTACCTGGAGCACCGCCAGTGGCCGTCGGCGCTGGCCGGCTGGCGCCAGCAGGCACTGGAATCGCGCCTGCAGCCATTGCTGCCGGTGCGCTGACAACCCGCTGCAGCAACGGAAAGGGGCGGCCAGGATCACCGGGCCGCCCCTTCCCGCAACCGTTCGATTACCAGTTCATGTTCAGCGACACGCCCACGGTACGCGGCTCGTTGTACACCGCGGCCATGTAGTTCTCGATCACGCCCTTGAGATTTTTCTCGTTGGTGATGTTGCGTGCGAACAGCGCGACTTCATAGGCACCGTAGTTGCCGGAGTAGCCGATCTTCAGGCCGCCCTCGAAGTCCCCCTTGGAGTTGAACTCCTTGCTGTCATACAGCACGAAGCTGGTATAGCCCTGCTTGTTCCAGTCGGTGGACACGAACATCGTGGCCGCGTCGCTGACCGGGAAATCGTAGCGTGCGGCCAGGTTGACGTTGTACTTCGGTGCGTTCGGCAACGGGTTGCCGTCGATCTGCGCGAAGGTGTTCGCACCCACCTTGATGGTCGGATCATCCACCGTGCACACCACCTGGCCATTCAGGCCGCAGACCTGCGCGTACACGCGCTTGTCCTTGATTTCGCTGTGCAGCAGGCTGACACCGGCGCTCAGGGTCAGGTTGGGAACCGGACGCAGTTCCATGTCTGCTTCGAAACCATACGCCTTGGCCTTGTCTGCGTTGAACAGCACGCCGTTGCCGTCCGAATCGTTGCCGTTGAGCTGGATGTCGTTGACGGTGTAGGTGAACGCGGTGGCGTTCAGGCGCAGGCGGTTGTCCCATAGGCTGCTCTTCACGCCGGCCTCCCAGGACAGGATGGTCTCCGAGTCGGCGGTGGTGAAGTCGGCATTGAACACGGCCGAACGGCCCTGGATGGTCGGCCCGCGGAAACCGCGCGCCACCTTCGCATAGACGCTGACGTCCGGCGTGATCTGGTACATCGCACTCAGGTCCCAGCTGGGCGTGGTATCGGACATCCTGACGTCGGTGCGGCCCTTGTAGGTCACCACACCGGCAGCGGTGTCGGCGGTCTTCAGCAGCCGGGTGTGCTTCTCGTCGCGGGTCTGGCGCAGGCCGGCGGTCACCGTGAACCTGTCGGTGAAGGCGTAGCTGAGCTGGCCGAAACCGGCCCAGGAGGTGTTCTTGTTGCGCAGGCGTACCCAGTTGTTGGGATTGCGCGCAGCGCCCTGCAGGAACCAGGCACGCTGGTAGAAGTCGGTGGTGTCGCTGCCGTTGAAATAGAACGCGCCGGCCTGCCACTGCAACGCGCTGTCGTCATGGCTGGCCAGACGGAATTCCTGGGTCCACTGGTCCAGGTCGCGGATCCGGCCCATCGACTGGCCGTAGCCGTTGGGCACGCCGTTGACCGGATAGTTCACCGCAGCACCGCCATCGGTATCGCCACGGCTGTAACCGGAGGTGGTTTCGTACGCGGTGATCGAAGTGAAGTCGATCGCGCCGAAGTCGTAGCGCGCCTTCACCGAGCCACCGTAGGTCTTGTAGGCCTGCGGGTTGTTGTCGGCTTCGTCGTAGGCGACCTGGTCGCGCGGCACGTCGGTGCGGTTGGAACCCTTGGTCAGCGCGCCGCGCAGGAACAGGGTCGAGGTGCCTTCGTAATCGCGCGCGTGTGCCGAGGCCAGGATCGAGAACTGCTCGCTCGGCGTCAGCAGCAGCTGGGCGCGGACGTTGCGGTCATCGAAACCGCCCATGGCGTTCTTCTTCGGGCTGACGGTGCCATCCGCACTCGGGCCGCTGTAGGTGTTGTCGACATAGTCGTCGCGATGCTGGTACAGGGCCGACACGCGGAACGAGGCGATATCGTTGATCGGACCGCCAAAGCCGCCATCGATCGACACGCTGTTGTAACTGGCGTAGCTGGCGCTGACGCGGCCGGTGTAGTCCTGCGTCGGCTTGAGCGTGTCGAACTTGACGATGCCGGCCGTGGTGTTGCGGCCGAACAGCGAACCCTGCGGGCCGCGCAGCACTTCCACCTGGTCCACGTCGTAGACCGGATTGGACTTGAGCACCACGTGCTCCAGCACCACGTCATCCTGGATGATCGACACCGGCTGGGAAGCACCCAGATAGAAATCGATGTTGCCCAGCCCGCGGATGTAGAAGCGCGGGAAGATACGACCGGTGGTGGTTTCCGCATACAGGCTCGGCACGCGGCCGGACAGCGCCAGCAGGGTGTCGTCGCCGCCGGCGGTGAAGTCGCGCATGCGCTCGCCCTGCACGACGCCCACCGACACCGGCACCTCCTGCAGGTTCTGCTCACGGTGTTCGGCGGTCACGGTGATGGTATCCAGCCCGGTGGGGGTCGGCGCACTGTCCTGCGCCGCGGCGCCGAAGCTGCCGACCAGCGCCAGGCCTGCGCAGGCCAGCGCGAGCGGATGGCGACGGAAGGAAACGAGGGAAGACGACATGCCCGACAGACGGCGGGAATCGGTATGGGAAGGCATCGAAAGCTCTGAGGAGACGTCCGGGCGGCCTGCGCGGGCCGGGCGGCGAGAAAGGGAACTGCTGCGCAGACTGGGGATTATCCTCCAAATTGTTACGATTTCGTTTCGCGCAACGGCATCGCACGAAAGCCGGCGGACTCGGCACAGTCGCCTATGGCCACGGCCGCGCGTCGCTTGGCAAGGCCGACCGCCAGCGATACAATGACACCGCACTACGGGGCCATAGCTCAGCTGGGAGAGCGCGTCGTTCGCAATGACGAGGTCAGGAGTTCGATCCTCCTTGGCTCCACCATATTTCCGTCCTAGACGGTGCGACCAAGGCTGGAAAGACCTGAAAATACAGGCTTTCCGGCCTTTTTCGTATCCAGCACAGTCCAGCCCAGACCAGCCGAATCCGGCGGTAAGTGGCGGTAGATTTGGCGGTAGCCAGGGCACTCCCTTAGCCTGTTACCGTCAAGGAGCCGCCCGATGCCTCTCACCGATACCGCCATCTGCAAGGCAAAACCTACGGGCAAGCCGCAGAAGCTGCGCGATGGCAACGGACCGTACATACTGTTACGACCGGATGTGGATAAGATCATCCTCCCTCTGGAAAGTGACATCTTCACTTCGATCGGTAATTTGCCAGTTGGGGCCATCACGGCTCCCGAGCTATTGAAGCACTTGGCGCGGATCGAGCAACGCGGAGCTATCGAGACCGCCCATCGCGCCCTAGAGACCCGCGGCGCGGTCTTCCGTTATGCCGTGAGGCCAAGGCGGGCCGACGGAGATTCGACAGGGGCCCTAAAGGGCGCGCTGACGCCGTGGCGCCCCATGCCATTCGCCGCCGCGACGATCCCGGCAGCTGCGACCGCCCTCCTTAGGAAGATCGACAGCAGTACCAGCAGACCAATTGTCCGGAGCGCGCTGCGCCTAGCTCCACTGCTCTCCGCCCTCCCGGCGAACTTGTCCGCATGAGGCGCATCGAGTTGGAATTGGATGTGGGCCGATGGCGCTACTTCGTAGCCACAACCAAGCGCCCCCATATCGCCACTCTTTCCTCGCAAGCGGTTGAAATCCTGCGCGAGCTGCATCCTCTTATCGGACGCGGCGAGTTCGTGTTCCCGGGCGGGCGCGACCCGCGCAGGCACATGTCCGGCAATGCCATGCTTGTAGCGGCACAACGCTGTGGCAATGAGAAGGACGAAAGCACCATCCACGGCTTTCGACACATGGCAAGCACGCTACACAATGAAGTGGGCTATTGGAATCCTGATGCAATCGAATCCGCGCCGAATCACAAAATGCTCGGGTGCGCGCGGGATCTACAACCAAGTGCAATATCTGGAGGAGCGCCGCAGGATGATGCAGGAATGGGCGAACTACTTGAGCACATTGAAGACCCCCACTGCGAGCAAGATTCTTTCTTTTGAGCGAAGAACTACACAGCGGCAGGCCCTCGGAGTCAGCAAATGAGTATCGCGGGAATACGCTCCAACCGAGGCGATGGTTACCAGACAATGGTGGCATTTGACTGGGCATTAACAATCTTATCCGATCCAGAGTATCTGTGGCTTGAGATCGACTCGACAACCTATTCAGTGGACGATGTAGTGGTCGGCAAAGCCGACGGCACTCTGATTGCATGTCAGTGCAAGAAGAATCAGACCAATTTCAAGGCTTGGTCTATAGCTGACCTTGCGGACGAGCTAGACAAAGCAGCCAACTTGCTAGGGACCGTCCAGAATTCCGAGGTGCTTTTCTATTCGCGCAACAACTTTGGCGACCTCGCCAAATTGAGAGAACATAGCTCAACTCAGGATAATGAAATTAGTTATCAAGCGAGTTTAGGCAAGGACCACCAAGTAACAGACGCGACTTTGAAGGCAAGGCTTATTAAGTCCGCACCCGGTCTTTCTTCCTATGAATTCCTGCGCCGCACAAAATTTGTGACCAGCGATGAACTGGAACGCATGGTCGACCTGCTAGGCGAGCGCTTGCGTAACATGGCGAGCAATCTGGATGCCGCATTCAATGCCCTCTGGGGACGCCTCGATCAACTCGGAGCGCGCATGGGGGGTGACAGCACATCCGCCACTCGGCACCGATTAACCAAAGACGATCTCAAAGCCATTCTTCATAAGGCTGGAGCAATGTTGGTTGCTCCTATGGATCTTGTCGAGGTGCGGTTGTCGTTTTCCGGAACCTCCGCTATTGGCAGATCATGGCGGAGAGATATTGCGGGGCAGCGGATTTCCAGCCCGACCGTGAACGAGCCGCTTACCGCAATCGACGCGAAGAAGCAGGCCATTTTACTCACCGGACTGCCCGGCTCTGGAAAAACCTGCGTGATGCTTGAGCTGCAAGATGCTTTGGAGCAACTAGCTGAATTCCGTTCAGACATTGCGCCACTCTTCATTCAATCGCGTGAGTTCGCCGACCTAGTTACGACGCAAGATAGACAATCACAAGGTTTGCCCGAGCAATGGGTTGAAAAGGCAGCCCGTCTGGCTGAAACCACGCATGTAATTGTGGTCATTGACTCGCTGGATGTGCTTTCCATTGCTCGCGACCATCGTGTACTGACCCACTTTTTTGCGCAGATGGATCGTTTGTTGTTAGTTCCAAATGTCACGGTGGTTACTGCTTGCCCAGATTTTGACAGACATTACGACCGTCGAATTGCCGAAAGAAAATGGGATTGCGAATTGAAGTGTCAGCAGTTGGACTGGGATACTGAAATTTCGCCGCTGCTTGATAGGCTTGGAATTGCAACGAACTCCATCGATACAGTTACTCGCGAGCTCATAAAAAATCCACGCGAACTCGCGCTGTTCGTCGAGCTTGCACAACGCGATGGCAGCTTCAATGTGGTGACCAGTCAGGCCTTGGCGCAACGCTATCTCGATACTATCGTGCGGGCCAACAACGCACTGGGGGATGCGGCAATTCAAGCGATAGAAGCCATTGCCTCGGATATGCTGAGTTCACGCAGCCTGGCTGTGCCGCATCAACGTTTCGGCGCATCGCAGGAAATTCTCCGGAGGCTTTGCAGTCTCAATGTGATACAAGAAACTCAGGACGGGAAACTGACGTTCGGGCATCAAACCTTGCTGGACGTATTGGTCATCAGTGGAGCGGTCCGCAGTGGTGTCACGCTTAATGGGTTTCTTCAGGGGCTGCCGCCCGTCCCTTTCGTCCGTCCTAGCATCCGCAGTTTTGTTGGCCAACTGGCACTGGGCGAGCGTCGCGAATTTAGGAAGCAGATACGTGCCGTATTAACAGGCAGCGCAGCCTTTCACATCAAGCGCTTGGTTGCGGAATCATTCTCAGAGCAGAATCCACAGGACGATGACTGGCCATTAATACGCGACTTACGCGAAAAGCACCGTGACGTTTTTCAGGTTATCTATGGCGCTGGGGCAATTGAGTGGCACCATTTCTGGTTAAGGCATCTGGTTCCCGACTTGAGGAATGCACGGGATGCCGAAGGGATGGCAAGGCATATTCATCGAATAGCGCGGTGGGGAAATGCAGATGCTGCAGGCGTTCTGGCATTATGGACGGAGGCGCTATCCCTGGATTGGCTGGACAGAAATGGCATTGCAGAGCAACTTGGATTTCATCTATCCGAAATCAAGTCTGACAATACTGCGCTGCTTGTTCCGCTGCTTGAGCGGCTACTCGATCTGCCACGCTCTGAGCACAGCTCTCTTGGCAGAGCCATCGCGCGCTGTGTGGCGGCAGGCGTAGCGGATGACTCTCTACTTTGGCGTTATATCGCAGATGGCGTTAGCGACGATGACCTACTTGAGTTCAGGTTTGATAACAAATTGCGTTGCAAACCTCATGAGTTCGGAGACCGGGAGGAAAACTTCATCCGTCAACGCATGAAACAGTCGACCGCGTTGCTGGATTTAGCCTTGGAATCGATTGAGCACTGGAGCAATGTTCGCACATCGCGCCATGGCGAAACCCGCATCAGTTACCGATATGGGTTTTTGAGGGAAACATCATACGATGATGTGCACAGCCAGAAAGATATGCGACATGCAGGCGGCATGGATGTCTTGCTTGACGCGCTTGAGGCGGCCATCATTCACCATGCGAAAATAAATTCGGGCTGGCGGCTAAATAACCGCGAACGCCTATACTCCAATCGCGAAGGGGCATTAATTTACTTCACCACCCTCGCTTGCAATGCATCGTCTGAAGCCAACATCGATCTAATAGGTCGCATGTTGTGCGACAAGAATTTGCTGGAGTTTGAGCTTTCCTACGAATTGGGAACGCTGATTCAGTCGGCATTCCCCCTGCTCGACGCCCAAGTACAAGATGATGTGATGGCGAACATCTTGACCCTGTGGGGTGAAGAGTCTTCCGATGAGCCTAGCCGTTTCTGGACACTAAAAAAACGAGCTGAACTTATCGTTGCGATCCCTTGCTACCAACGCTCGCCGGAAGCACAGGAAATGTTGGAGGCATATGAGAAGAAGGCTGGCACGCTGATTCGGCAGCCGTATATATGCTCACGTGGCGGAATAGTAAGGGCGCCGTTTTCATATGAGGTCTTCCTCAATTCAGGCAATGCCGCAGTGTCGTGCTTATTGTCACATTATTCCGGATATGAAAGTTGTTTCGATGATTTTCTTGTTGGCGGTGAACGCGAGGTTGGCTGGCAACTACGAGAAGCCTCGTCCCGCCACCCCGCGCGATTCCTTGACTTTTTGAATAGTTATTGGATAGATATTCCTGAGCAATTTCGGGATGACATCCTAGGCGGCGTTGCCACTCATCTCGCTCATCGTTATGGAAACTTGCAAGCCAATAGCACATGGGAGCCTATTGATGAGCCAGATGCCTCTTTCTTGGCAGGACTGATTCTTGATGAGCTGGAAAGGCACCCCGCGCATTGGAGGCACAAACGCTCCGCAGCCCAAGCGCTGGAAGCCTGTTCGAACGTCATATACGACCCGAAAAGTGCTGAGCGGTTGATTTTTCTTGCCATAGGATTTGGAGACCTTCATGAAGAAGATCCGATCAAGGGAGATAACCTCGAGCTGATCTCCATAGGCATCAATATGGCAAAGGGGGGTGTTGCCGAAGCCTTGATGATCCTGGCGAATAATTTAGGTGAGCGCGACATTGAATTCCCTAAACTACTGATACCTACCTTGCGCCGTTTTGCTAGTGACGAACACCCTGCGATTCGCTCGCTGATCTTGCGCCGCCTACCATACTTGCAGAGCAAAGATTTTGATCTGGGCTGGAATTTGTTTTACCTAGCCATGAAAGATTCGGAGAGGCTTTGGGAAGTCGCGGAGCCCTGCCTTTATTACGCCTACCACAGTCATTTTGAAGTGGTGAAGCCTTTGCTGGCGCGTCTCCGTGATGAGGGCAGTGAAAAGGACCTAGAAACATGGGGACGCATTTCAGCACTGGCGACCATGGACCAAAAAATGGATCTTGCCGACCTGCTGGAAGGACTGAAAGCACTGGATAAAACGGAGGCTTGGCAGGGAGTTGCCACTGTTTGGACAAACCTTGAAAACATCCAGCAGCACCGGGAACAGTGCCTTCTAGGGTTAGATACGGGCTTAAATTCCGGCACCACTCATGCCGAAGCGATTGCTGAACAGATGGGGCATCTTTTCGACAAGCCAGGGACGATCTCTGTTCCGATAGGGCTGATTCGACGTTGTTTTGATTTATTCAGAAGCGATAACGATATAGAGAAAAAACACCATCGCCTCTTCGGGTTTCACGAATGGCTAAATGCGACATCGCAACGTGATCCCGAACAAGCCTTGGCTGCAACTGAAATTTATTTAGCGTATGTCAGCCATTGCAAACCATATCTATATGACCATGAGGATAGTCTTACCCAGCTAATGACCCGTCTCTTTGCAGAAGCAGAAGAACGAGAAGAGTCTGACGGTGGCGCGATGCTGCAACGTGTGGTTGTCGCACAAGACACACTACTTTTGCTGGGAGTCAACGGCGTGGCCGATTGGTTGAAGGCGGCCGAGCGGCCATAACCGCTAACAAGATCACAGATGGAGTTCCTGACATCATACAGCTTGATATACAACCTCTGAGTTATAGACGAAGTGCCTTGGGCCGTCGTTTGGCACATAAAGACGAAAGACCAGAAGCGCCAGAGGTGGCGTGCAAGCCGAAGGCCCGCTACGCATACTGCGATCATGCCTATGAGCCCAAGCATTGATTCTTCTGCGTCAACGGCATCTATATCGCCAACCCACATGCCCACCAGGGCATGAAAAAGGCCGGAACTCCTGACACCCAGGGTCCGGCCTTTTTCGTTGCGCGCCCCGGGCTAACGGGCCGATGAGACGCGCGACCTGCGCATGACCGAGCCCGGTGGCGACAAACCCGGCATCGGGCAGCCGCTGGCTCGGGCCGAGGGCGCTTGCAGCAATGACGCGTCAGGCAGGCTCCTGCCCACCGTCCTTGCGCCGTGGACTGCGCGAGTGGGTGTCACGTACCTGCTGGTCGCGCTGTCCCGGACGCTGCTTGGCGACGTCGTCCTGCTTCCGGTCCTGGCGGCTTTCCTGCACCCCCTGGCGTGGATCGGGCGTGTCCTTTTCGTGTCTGCTCATGCGTGGCTCCGCCGCCGGCGGAGGCCGACGCTGGTGCCACGCTAGACGTCGCCGGGTAACGGACGGGTCAGTCCGGCGCGAACGCCATGTGCAGCCGCCGGCCGTCCCCTCAGGTGCGATTGATGGATATCCCGCCGTCCACGCGCATCGCACTGCCGGTCACGAAGCTGCCTTCATCGCTGGCCAGGAACAGCGCAGCGTTGGCGATCTCTTCCGGCCCGGCCAGGCGCTTGAGCGCATGCAGCGACCGTACGAAGTCCAGCGCATCCTCGTCTGGCGCAGCCTGCCGGCCCATCTCGGTGTCGGTGCCGCCGGGCAGCAGCACGTTGCAACGCACGCCCCGTGCGCCGTACTCCGCGGCGATCACCTGGCTCAGGCCGATCAGCCCGGCCTTGCTCGAGGCGTAAGCGGCCATGCCGGGCAAGCCGACGGTATGGCCGACGATGGTGCCGACGAACACCAGCGAGCCGCCGCCCCGCGCCAGCAGGGCTGGCAACTGCGCACGCGCGGCGTGGAAGGCTGCATCGAGGTTGGTGGCCATCACCTGCCTCCAGGCGTCCACCGGAAACTCCGCAGCGGGCACGCCCGGCCCCAGCATCCCAGCATTGTTGATCGCGATGTCCAGGCCTCCGAAGGCCCGCTTCGCCAGGTCGACCAGCACCTGTGCAGTGTCCGGCCCGGCGACATCGGCGGCATGCACCACCGCCTCGCCGCCGGCAGCACGGATTTGATCGGCCAGCGCCTGCAACGGCTCCGGCTGCCGCGCGTTGAGCACCAGCCTTGCGCCCTCGGCGGCGAAACGCAGCGCGCAGGCGCGGCCGATGCCGGCGCTGGCACCGGTGATGAGGGCGATCTTGTCGTGCAGGCGCATGTTCGGGGTCCAGGCAGTGAAGTGGACCCTACGATGTCGCGCCCCTGCCCCGTTGACACTCCGTTTCCGGGCCCTGCCGGCGCGTGCAGGAAACGGAGTTTCCGCCAGCGGGGCACGTGCCAGAATCGACGCATGGACACTGCCATCGCAACCCTCGATGCCCGCGTCGAACGCGTCTGCCGCCACCTGCAGGCCCGCCTCGACGAACCCTCGCTGCAGGAGCTTGCCGAACTGGCGGGCTGCAGCCCGACCCGCCTGCATCGCCTGTTCAAGCAGGCAACCGGACTGACCCCGAAGCAGTATGCCGCGGCCCTGCGTGCCGAGCGGCTGCGCACAGGACTGCAACAGCAGGCGCGCATTACCGATGCCTTCCACGACGCCGGCTTCGGCTCCAGCGGCCGCTTCTACGAGAACGCGCCGCGCCTGCTGGGAATGACGCCCCGGCAATGGCGCAGCGGTGGACGCGGTGAGGTGATCCATTTCGCCATCGCCGAAAGCTCCTTGGGCAGCGTACTGGTGGCCAGCAGCAGCATCGGCGTGGTGGCGATCCTGCTCGGCGACGATCCGGAAGCGCTGCTGCAGTCGTTGCAGCAACGCTTCCGCCAGGCGGAGCTGGTCGGCGCCGACAGCGGCTACGAGCAGCTGGTGGCGCAGGTGATCGGCCTGGTCGAGGATCCGGCACGTGGCGCGACACTGCCACTGGACATCCGCGGCACCGCCTTCCAGCAGCGCGTCTGGCAGGCGCTGCAGCAGATTCCCCAGGGGCAGACCGCATCGTATGCCGACATTGCCGCGCGCATCGGCGCGCCGCGTTCCGGCCGCGCGGTCGCGCGTGCCTGCGCCAGCAATCCACTGGCGGTGGCGGTGCCATGCCATCGCGTGGTGCGCCGCGATGGCGATCTGTCCGGCTATGCCTGGGGTGTGGCCCGCAAGCGCGAACTGCTGCGCCGGGAGAAAGCCGCCAACGGCTGATGCCGCCGCATCAGGACCGGGCGGATGCCGCCCGTGGCCGGCTCGCGCCGTGGCAGCGCCGGGCCATGCCCGGCAGACCTCGGCGAGGGCTCAGTCCAGCTTCACCACCAGCTTGCCGAAGTTGCGCCCCTGCAGCAGCCCGAAGAAGGCATCCGGTGCGCTCTGCAGCCCTTCGACCACGTCCTCGCGGTACTGGATGCGCCCTTCCCGCAGCCAGTGCGCCATCTCGCGTTCGAACTGCGGCCACAGGTGGTTGAAGTCGTGCACGATGAAGCCGCGCACCGTCAGCCGCTGCCGCAGGATCTGGCTGAACAATGCCGGCAGGCGATCGGGCCCGGGATGCTCGACGCCGCGCGCGTTGTAGGTGGCGATGGTGCCGCAGACCGGAATGCGGGCGAAATCGTTGAGCAGTGGCAGCACCGCGTCGAGTACGTGGCCGCCGACATTCTCGAAGTAGACGTCGATGCCGTCCGGCACGGCGGCGCGCAGCTGCGCGGCGAAATCAGCCGCGCGATGGTCCAGCGCCACATCCACGCCAAGCGATTGCAGGTAGGCACGCTTGCCATCGCCACCGGCAATGGCGACCACGCGGGCGCCCTGCAGTTTGGCCAGCTGGGCGACGGTTGCCCCCACCGGCCCGGTCGCAGCGGCGACCACCAGCGTCTCGCCCGGCTGCAGCCGGGCGATTTCATGCAGGCTGGAATACGCGCTGAATCCCGGCATGCCATACACGCCGAGTGCCGTGCTCAGCGGCAGGCCCGCCGGGTCCAGCCGGCGCCCCAGCACCTGCGCATCCAGCACCGCATGGGTCTGCCATCCCCCAGGCGCCAGGAACAACTCGCCCACCGCGATTCCCGCCGCATTCGACTGCAGCACTTCGGCGACGGTCTGCCCTTCCATCACCGCACCCACGGCAACGGGAGGCGCATAGGAAGGTCCCTCGTCCATGCGCCCGCGCATATACGGATCCAGCGACAGATAGCGGTTGCGCAGCAGCACCTGTCCTGCTGCCGGCGCCGGCAGCGGCGACTGCTCCAGGCGGAAATTGGTAGCGATCGGCGCACCCTGCGGCCGCGAGGCGAGCACGATGCGGGTGGTGGTCGGTTGATCAGCCATGGGATGGACTCTGCTGCGGACAGCATTGGACGGGAGGGGCGACAATACGTCGCGACGATCGGCGCGTGCGGCGGCGAAAACAGCGTTCCATCGCCTGCCTGATGGACCCGCGGCCGCATGCCTTGCCCCTGCGTGTTTGCCGATGCGGGCGGTCCGCTGATTTCCGCTGCAGGCGACGATCCTCCCCCACCTCCGCGACCACCCACCTCGTCCGCCATCGACCTGCACCGCCACCTCGGCACGACGCAGGATCAACCACTTGCGCCCGCGCAGACGGCAATGTGAAGGTTTTTTTCCAAAATGCTTGCCGAAGACAGCCGACCTCCGTAATATGCGCGTCCTTGGCAGCGACGTCGCTGCAACGAAACACGTGGCCGAGTAGCTCAGTTGGTAGAGCAGGGGATTGAAAATCCCCGTGTCGGCGGTTCGATTCCGTCCTCGGCCACCACGTTCGAAGGCCTGCAGAAATGCAGGTCTTTTTTTTCCGGCCACCGCTGTCGATCGCGGTCTGCCGCACAATCTGGCCGAGTAGCTCAGTTGGTAGAGCAGGGGATTGAAAATCCCCGTGTCGGCGGTTCGATTCCGTCCTCGGCCACCATGCTTGAAGACCTGCAGAAATGCGGGTCTTTTTTTGTTTCCGGCGCGCCATGCAGGCGGTTGACGAAACATTCACACCGGCACGCAGCACGCCCCCTACGCTCCAGTGTCCTGCCGGAGTCTGCCGATGCATCTGCGCCCTGCCCTGTTCGCCTGCCTGCTGCTGGCTTCGCTGTCCGCGACCGCCAGCGAACCCGTGCGTGCCGTCGATGCACTGGACATCGACCGCTATGCCGGCCAGTGGCACGAGATCGCCCACCTGCCCGTGTCGTTCCAGAAGCGCTGCGTCGGCGACATCACCGCACACTATGCATTGCGCCGCGATGGCCGCATCAGCGTCACCAATGCCTGCCGCAATGGCGACGGCGAACGCGTGGTGGCTGAAGGCGTGGCCCGGCCCGTGGCCGGACATCCCGGCCAGTTGCAGGTGCGCTTCGTCCCCGACTGGCTGAGCTGGGTGCCGCTGGTCTGGGCCGACTACTGGGTGCTGGCGCTGGATCCGGACTACCAGTGGGCCATGGTCGGCGGCCCTGACCGCAAGTATCTGTGGATCCTGTCGCGCCTGCCGGAAATGGACCGCGCACGGTTCGAACAGCTGAAGGCCAAGGCCGAGGCGATGGGCTACGACCTGGCGCCGCTGCGCCTGATGGCACCGATACGCGACGCAGCGGCCGACTGAGCCGCCCCGCGCGGCTGCGCGCAACGCGCCCGCTCCGGCGCTGCGCGTGTCCGGCCGCCATCTTCACGCGCTACCCTCTGCGGCGGGTCGCCACAGGCGATCCACTGAACCATACGCCGTAGTATGCTTACGCCAACGCACCCCCTTCAGAGGACTTGCGCCCATGTTGCACCGTTTCCGTACCGTCTTGATCGTCCTGTGCACCCTCGCCCTCGCCGCCTGCAGCGACGGCATCGTCAAGCGCGTCTCGGAACCGGCCGCAAGCCTGCAGCAGCTGACCGTCCGCGCCGACGGCAACTGGACCGTGGCGCTGCGCCTGCAGAACTACAGCTCGATGCCGATGACCTTCGACGATGTGTCCCTGGCGCTGAGCGTCGGCGACAGCGAAGCCGGCACCCTGCAGGCCCGTCCCGGCATCTCCATCGGCGGCACCTCCGCCGACGTCATCACGGTCGACCTGGTGCCCAGCTCGGCCGCACGCCTGGTGGTGGCCGATGCGCTGGCCGGCAACCGCACCCTGGCCTATGGCCTGAAAGGTTCGGTGACAGCCACGCCGCAGGAAAAGAAGCAGCGCAGCTTCGACGTCAGCAGCCGCAGCACGTTGAACCAGGCGCCGGGCCTGCCGGGCGTGCTGCGCTGAACACCGCTTTCCATCGCGGCGCACCGCGCCGTTCTCCCTGTCCCTGATCGAGACGTATCCGATGAGCAGCTACACCGCCCCGCTTTCCGACCTCCGTTTCGCCCTGCACGACGTGCTCAAGGTCGAACCGCTGTTCGCCCGCCTGGGCTTCACCGACGCCACCGCCGACGTGGTCGATGCCGTGCTGGAGGAAGCCGGCCGTTTCAGCGAGCGTGCTGGCCCCGCTCAACAGCGTGGGCGATGAAATCGGCTGCGTGCTCGACCAGGCCACCGGCGAAGTCACCACCCCGCCTGGCTTCAAGCAGGCCTATGACCAGTTCGTCGACGGCGGCTGGACCGGCCTGACCGCCGCACCCGAGCTGGGCGGCCAGGGACTGCCGCACACCCTGGGCGTGCCGCTGAATGAAATGATCAACGCTGCCAATCTGGCGTGGGGCAATTTCCCGCTGCTCTCGCACGGCGCCATTGAAGCGCTCAAGCAGCACGGCGAAGCGTGGCAGCACGACGCCTTCCTGAAGCCCCTGATCGAAGGCCGCTGGACCGGCACCATGTGCCTGACCGAACCCCACTGCGGTACCGACCTGGGCCTGCTCAAGACCAAGGCCGAGCCGAACGCCGATGGCAGCTACGCGATCACCGGCACCAAGATCTTCATCACTGCCGGCGAGCACGACCTGACCGGCAACATCGTGCACCTGGTGCTGGCCAAGCTGCCCGACGCGCCGCCGGGTGCAAAGGGAATCTCGCTGTTCGTCACCCCGAAGTTCAAGGTCGACCGCGAGGGCAACGTCGGCGAGCGCAACGCGCTGCGCTGCGGCTCCATCGAGCACAAGATGGGCATCAAGGGCTCGGTCACCTGCGTGATGAACTTCGACGGCGCGCAGGGCTATCTGGTCGGCCAGCCGCACAAGGGCCTGCAGGCAATGTTCACCATGATGAACACTGCGCGCCTGGGCGTCGGCCTGCAGGGCATCGGCCTGTCCGAACGCGCCTATCAGAACGCGCTCAAGTACAGCCGTGAGCGCCTGCAGTCGCGCGCCCTGAGCGGCGCGAAGTTCCCGGACAGGCCGGCCGACCCGATCCTGGTCCATCCGGACGTGCGTCGCATGCTGCTGACGGTGAAGTCACTGGTGGAAGGCAGCCGCCTGCTGGCCCTGCACGCGGCCACCCTGATCGACATCGCCCACCGCGCCGACGACGCTGCCGAGCGCGAGCGCGCCGACACCCTGGTGAGCTTCCTGACCCCGATCTCCAAGGCCTGCCAGACCGAATGGGGCATCGAGAACACCTACAACGCCCTGCAGTGCTTCGGTGGCCACGGCTACATCCGCGAACACGGCATGGAGCAGCTGGCGCGCGATGCACGCATCACCACGCTGTATGAAGGCACCACCGGCATCCAGGCGCTGGACCTGATCGGCCGCAAGACCGCCTCCAGCCAGGGGGCCGGCCTCAAGCTGATGCTGGCCGAGATCGAGGCCTTCGCCAGGGAACACGAGGGCAACGAAGCGCTGGCCGAGTTCATCGGCCCACTGCGCGCCAAGGCTGCCGAATGGGGCAAGCTGACCATGGACGTGCTGCAGCGCGCCGCCGGCAACCCGGACGAGCTGGGTGCGGCCAGCTACGACTACCTGTTCTATTCCGGCTACGTGGTGCTGGCGTACTGGTGGGCACGCAGTGTCGCCGCCGCCGACGCCAGTGTGCACGGCGCGGCATTCGCGCAGGGCAAGCGCGAGACCGCGCGCTTCTACTTCGCCCGTGTGCTGCCGCGTACGCTCAGCCATGCTGCCGCGATCCAGGCCGGTGCCGCGCCGCTGATGGCGATGGACGACGAGCGCTTCGGCGCCTGAGCCCATCCCGCCGGTAGATCCACGCCATGCGTGGATGAGGGGTCAGAGCCCTTTCCCTCGGAAAGGGATCCGACCCCGGCCTGACCGCCCTTGATCATCCCTCTGGAGAAAAGCCCCCCTTTGTTAAGGGGGGCGCGCCAACGGCGCGGGGGACAGGAGGAATCCGCGGACCTGAATCTTGCGATTTGCGTATCGCCGACGGGCGATACACAAATCGTCAACATTCAGGTATAAGCTGTTCTCCCGATGGAGACAGACACTACACGCTTGGGTCTGATCGAAGCCGGAGCCCCGCTTTCTGCTCCGGGCGTCGAAGCATCGCCCAACGTCACGACGTTGCACCGCCCCGGTTCGGTCCGGCTGCTCTCGCTCGACGCCCACGGACGCGTACTGGACTGGATCACCTGGCAGGATGCCGCCTGCCTCTACGCCCGCGAGGCCGTCGCCTGGACCCTTGGCGACCCCTGCCTGCACATCCACGGCGGAACCAACCGGTTCAGCGGCCTGCAGAGTGGCCTGGACCTGCATCCGATCATCGCCGCGCGCGGCCACGCGCGATCCCGTGCCATCGACCCTACCCCGAACCTGACCAACCCGGCCCTGTTCGCCCGCGATTCGCACCTGTGCCTGTATTGCGGCCAGCAGTTCAACCGTCCCTCGCTGACCCGCGACCACGTCATGCCGCTGTCCAAGGGCGGGCTGGACTGCTGGGAAAACGTAGTCACCGCATGCTTCCACTGCAACTCGCGCAAGAGTGACCGTACCCCCCAGCAGGCCGGCATGCCGCTGCTGGCGGTGCCCTACCGGCCCAGCTGGATCGAGCACCTGATCCTGTCCAACCGCAACATCCTGGCCGACCAGATGGCGTTCCTGAAAGCGCAGCTGCCCAAGCGTTCCAAGCTCAGCACCTGAACCTGCCGGCCGGCAACCCTCACCGTCCTGTCACGGACGGCGGCGTTTGCTTGCCCCACCCCCGTTTGAGGGCGAAAATGGTCGTTCAGAACACGTGCGAACATGATGATCGACTCTGCCCGCTATCCCCGCCTCGCGCACATCCAGACGCCGGATGACCTGCGCACGTTCGACGAATCCGAGCTGAGGGCGGTCGCCGACGAACTGCGCGCCTACCTCATCGAATCGGTGGGCAAGAGCGGCGGACATTTCGCCGCCGGCCTGGGCGTGATCGAACTCACCGTCGCCCTTCACTACCTGTACCAGACCCCGCATGACCAGCTGGTCTGGGATGTGGGCCATCAGACCTACCCGCACAAGATCCTCACCGGCCGCCGTGACGAGATCCACACCGTCAAGCAGAAGGACGGCGTGGCGCCGTTCCCCAAGCGCGAGGAAAGCGAGTTCGACACCTTTGGGGTCGGTCACTCCTCGACCTCGATCTCCGCCGCACTGGGCATGGCCATCGCCCGCCAGTCACAGGGCGACGACCGCAAGATCGTGGCAGTGATCGGTGACGGCGCGATGACCGCCGGCATGGCCTTCGAGGCGCTGATGCACGCGGGCGGCATGGAGCCGGAGCCGAATCTGCTGGTGATCCTCAACGACAACAACATGTCGATCTCCGAGGCCGTCGGCGGGCTGACCAAGATGCTCGGCCGCGCCACCGGCAGCCGCACGCTCAATGCACTGCGCGAAGGCGGCAAGAAGATCCTGGGCGACAAGAAGAACAATCCGGCGCGCTTCGTGAAGCGCTGGGAAGAGCACTGGAAAGGCATGTTCGTGCCCTCCACGATGTTCGAGGAGATGGGCTTCCACTACACCGGCCCGATCGACGGCCATGACCTGCCCGCCCTGCTGTCCACGCTGAAGACGCTGCGCGCCTCCAAGGGCCCCAAGCTGCTGCACGTGATGACCACCAAGGGCAAGGGCTACGAGCCTGCCGAAGGCGACCAGATCGGTTATCACGCAGTGGGCCCGTTCGATCCCGACAAGGGCCTGGTGGCCAAGACCGGCGCCAAGAAGCCGACCTACACCGACGTGTTCGGCGACTGGCTGTGCGATGCTGCCGCCGCGGAGCCACGCCTGTACGGCATCACCCCGGCGATGCGCGAAGGCTCCGGCCTGGTGCGCTTCAGCAGGGAATACCCGCAGCGCTACTTCGACGTGGCGATCGCCGAGCAGCACGCGGTCACCCTGGCCGCCGGCATGGCCACCCAGGGCGGCAAGCCGGTGGTGGCGATCTATTCCACCTTCCTGCAGCGCGCGTACGACCAGCTGGTGCATGACGTGGCCATCCAGGACCTCGACGTGCTGTTCGCGATTGATCGCGCCGGCGTGGTCGGACCGGATGGGGCGACCCATGCCGGCAACCTCGACCTGAGCTTCCTGCGCTGCGTGCCGAACATGGTGGTGATGGCCCCGTCGAACGAGGCGGAGTGCAGGCAGATGCTCAGCACCGGTCTGCAGTACGCCGGCCCGGCCGCCGTGCGTTACCCGCGTGGCAGCGGTACCGGCGTCGCGGCCGGCAGTGACCTGTCCACGCTGCCGATCGGCAAGGGCGAGCTGCGCGTGCAGGGCAGCCACATCGCCCTGCTGGCGTTCGGCAGCACCGTTGCCGCCGCCGAACAGGTGGGCCGCGAGTTGGGCCTGAGCGTGGTCAACATGCGCTTCATCAAGCCGCTGGACCGCGACCTGGTGCTGGCAATGGCCGCCCAGCACGAAGGCCTGGTGACCATCGAAGACAACGTGGTGGCCGGTGGCGCCGGTTCCGGCGTGGCCGAACTGCTCAATGCCGAAGCGGTGCTGCGACCGATCCTGCATCTCGGCCTGCCCGACGCCTACCAGCATCATGCCAGCCGCGAGGACCTGCTGGCTGAAGCCGGCATCGATGCCGCCGGGATCCGCGCGGCCGTGCTCAAGCGCTGGCCGCAGCTGGCTGCCACCACTCCGCCGCTGAGCGCGGCGGGCTGACCGTTCCGGGTGGAACCGGGCAGGCGCCCGGTTTCCCCGCGCCTGCTGCGGAACGACGCCCGGTCCCTGTTCAACCGTAGCTGATCGCTTCCACGAACGCGCCGCTGGCTTCCACGCGCACGGCGGCGCGCTGCCCGGTGTCCACGAAGTGCAGCCTGGCCAGGGCCTGGGCGAAATCGAAGGCGCGGGCGCCGTCGCGGAACTCGATCGGCTCCGGTCTATCCGGATGCAGAACACGCCATTGGCGCTGTTCGCACTGAAGGCGGATCAACATGCAGCTCACTCCTTGAGGCAGCGTATCGATGATGGCGGAAGACGTGCATCGGTGCCGGCACGGACTGCCGATGCAAGCAGGGCACCCGTGCCCTGATTGCAGACGATACGGCGTTCAAACTGTGAGCAATATCAGATTTTTCTGATTTTGACGCAGATGGCCGGAAGGACTCAGTTCACCTGGAACTGGGCGCGGCACCCATCGCTGACCCAGATGCCGCGGCGGTCCCAGCCCCAGGTCCGGCCCTCGATACAGGCACTGCGGGAGTCCTGCCGGATCAGGCGTACGCTGCGGCGGACGCGGGTGTCACAGTATTCCTGTCGATGGCCATTGGAATGACAGGCGATCACTTCGCCACCGCGGCCATTGCCGTTGCCCCATCCACCACCCCAACCGCCGCCACGACGCGACTCGCCGACGAACTCGGCCCGGCAGCCCCGGGTCACCCACACGCCGGAGCGCGACTGGCCCCAGGTCTCGCCCTCCACGCACGGCGAGCCGGACAACTGGCGGATCAGCCGGGGCCGCCCTTCAAGGCGGCACTCATTGCTGCGGTTCTTGACCGATTCGCATCGCACAATGCCGCTGCCGTCGCGGCCGCCATGGCGATCGTCGTCATAACCATAGTTCTGCGCCTGCGCGCCCCCGGCGGCGGCCAGCATCGGCAGCAGTGCGCAGGCCAGGGTGCGCCAGGTGAGTGCGTTGCCCATCGAGATCTCCAGATGAATGCGTGGCGGCAAGCATCCGGGATTCGCGGCGCGGCGCACAGAGGGCAACGCACCGTTGGTTCTTTCCCCATTCAAACAGCTCAACCGCGGCTGACTGCGCAGGGTCGGCCGCTAGGCACCGATCCGCAGTACATCCACTGCCCCCCCCAGTGCCTCCACACGCACGATGCAGTGCTGGCCCGTGCGTCGGTGATGTTCCTGGGCCAGTTCGGTGGCGACATCGAACGCGTCGGCGCCGCGGGCGAACGAGGCGGTGGTGCGCGCCTCGGGGTCCAGCACGAACCAGTGCTGGGCATTGCAGTGGACGGTAAACACCATGATCGACTCCAACGGAGGGAATGGACGCGGCGCCGGGGATGAGGTGAGAGCGCCGATACCTGTTCAGGCTAGCGAGCGCTTCAGGCAGGGCCTATCAGATTTGTCCGAAAAATCCCCGCCGGCGGATCGGAATTCGCGCTTCGTCACATCCCTGAGCCCGTTCACCCCATGACTTTCGTGATTCTTGTCACGAAGTCAGCTTGGCTTCACACTATCGTCACCAACAGGGGCCCCTTCCACATGCGCACCTTCCAACCGCCGCAGCGCTCGACGCTGCTGAAGTTCTACTTCGCAGCCTGCTACCTGGTCCTGATCGAGGAACTGATCCGCGCGTCGATGAGTTGAGCGCTTGCCGCTGCTGCTGGCCCGCCGCACACTGATGGTTTAGGCCACGGAGTGTCCTCGATGAAAGCCCTCATGCTGGCGCCGATGCTGCTAGCCCTGGCCGCCTGCGCGGCACCGCAACAGACGCCCGTGCGCGAAGCGGCAGCCACTTCCGTCCCCGTAGTCGGCGGTGATCGCGATGCCCATGGCTGCATCGGCTCGGCTGGCTACCAGTGGTGCGAGCGCAGCCAGCGCTGCGAGCGCCCCTGGGAACTGGCCCAGGCGCAGGGCCTCGCCAACACCGCCGAGGCGATCGACGCCTACTGCGCGATGCCGGCACAGCCGGCGCGCAGATGAGTGCCGCCCCCATGACGGCGCTCAGTCCCCTACCCACGCTTGCGCGCGGCCGCTATCGCCATTTCAAGGGCGGCGAGTATGAAGTGATCGACATCGTGCGCAGCAGCGAGACCCTGCAGCCGATGGTGCTGTACCGCGCACTGTATGGCGAAGGCGGATTGTGGGTGCGACCGTACGCCATGTTCGTAGAACAGGTACCGGGCGCACTTGGCCCACAGCCTCGTTTCGCACGTATCGAAGACTGACGGCTGTGCGTCTCGCGTGGCAGCGCACGCCTGCGCGCGCTGCCACGCAGGCAGCCGCTAGCTGACCTTCTTCGCGACGGTCATGCCCAGCAGGAACAGCACCACGGCAATGATGATGCCGGCCCAGAACAGGAACTTGGCGATACCCACCGCGGCACCCGCGATGCCGCCGAAGCCGAGCACGCCGGCGATCACACCGATGATGGCGAAGATGATGGCCCACTTGATCATGTCGATCCTTTCCCCACAGGGACTGAAAACAGTGTGATCAGCCTAGGCCGCAGCCGATGCCAGCCTCGTGAGGGAGCCGCGCGTGCGGCGTGAAGCCGCATACGGATCAACGGGGCCGGAAGCGCAGCAGGGCCACCGCGAACGCCAGGAACACGCTGCCCACCAGCCGCTCGAACCAGCGCCGGGCGAACGGCCGGCCGAGCCAACGGCGCAGGCCATGGCCACCGGCGGCATACATCACGTACCAGAACAGCTCGCAGCTGGCGAAGGTTGCCACCAGGACGCTGTACTGCACGGCCTGACCCCGCGCGGGATCGACGAACTGCGGCAGGAACGCCGTGGCGAACAGCAGCAGCTTGGGATTGCTCAGGCCCACCAGCAGGCCGCCGCGGAATACCGCCCAGGCTCCGTCCGCTGACAGCACCGTCGCCGGGGCCTCAACGTCCACCGGCGCTGCCGGCCGGCTGCTGTCGCGCCACGCTTTCAGGCCCAGCCAGGCCAGGTAGGCCACGCCCAGATAGCGCAGCACTTCAAACAGCATGGGTGAGGAGTGCAGCAGTGCGCTCAACCCGGCGGCGGAGGCCGCCAGTACCGCCAGCATGGCCAGCAGGCAGCCGGCCATGGCCGGGAGGCTGGCGCGGAATCCCAGGCCGACGCTGCGTCCGAGGATATGCAGCATGTTCGGTCCAGGGGTGCCACACAGCACGAACACCGTAGCCAGGAACCACCACCAGGTCTGCAGGGACATTCGGCCATCCACGAAAGAGAACCGTCCCAGCATAGGCGGTGGCTCACCGCGACGTCACATACAGCGCGATGCCGATGCGACGGTTACAGGCGGCCACTCACGCATGAACCTGCCGTGCCGCGCGCAGCTCCGACCACGCCGTACCCAGCACGCGCATCGCCGACCGCAGAAACAGCACCAGCAGTGCGGCCGCCACCAGCAGATCGGGCCAGCCCGCACCGAACAGCGCCACCAGCCCTGCAGCCAGCAGCACCGCCGAGCCCTCGTACAGATCGTTGCGCGAGCACTCCCAGGCGGACGCCAGGTTGACGTCATCGTTGCGATAGGGTGTGAGCAGCCACAGGCACAGTGCATTGGCTGCCAGATTGAGCAGGGCGGCCAAGCCCATGCTGGCGAACAGCGGCACCTCCGGATGCAGCAGGCGCCAACCGATCTGCACCGCCACGGCCACCGCTGCGGCAAGGATCAGCAGCCCCTTGAACAGCGCCACACGTGCCTTGGCGACGATGCCCGCACCCACCACCGCGAGGCTGAGCGCATAGGTGGCCGCGTCGCCCAGATTATCCAGCGCACCGGACAGCAGTGACGAAGAATGGCTGTACCAGGCGGCCAGCACCATCATCGCGAACGTGGCAAGGTTGACCAGCAGCACGATCCGCAGCACGCGGCGGTGACGCGCCTGCATCGCCGCCAGGTCCATCGTCCTGCCGCAGCCACAGCATTCGCCCATCACCCTGCCCTCGATCATCGATGGCCGCATTATCGCGCCTGTCAGCGGTCGCGGCGACATCGCCGCCCGCCTGTGCTGCAATGGCGCCTCCCCACCTGGAGCGGCACATGAAGACCCTGGGCCTGATCGGCGGCATGAGCTGGGAGAGTTCGGCGCAGTACTACCGCCTCATCAACGAAGAGGTGCGCCGTCGCCTGGGGGCCGCGCACTCGGCGCAGCTGCTGATGTGGTCGGTGGATTTCGCTCCGATCAAGCAGTTGCAGCACGACGGCGACTGGGATGCGCTTGCGCGGCACATGGTGGATGCGGCAGAGCGGTTGCAGGCGGGCGGCGCCGATGTACTGCTGATCTGCACCAACACGATGCACGCGCTGACCGCACAGATCGAAGCAGCCTGCCCGCTGCCGCTGCTGCACATCGCCGACCCGACTGCCACCGCCATCGTGGCGGCCGGTTGGCGCAGGGTGGGCCTGCTCGGTACGGCCTTCACCATGGAGCAGGACTTCTACCGGGGACGCCTTGCCGGTCGCTTCGGGCTGGAAGTGCTGGTACCCGACGCCGAAGATCGCCAGCAGGTCCACGACATCATCTACCAGGAGCTGATCGCCGGCGTGGTCAGCGAGCGCTCGCGACAGGTCTACGCAGACGTGATCGCGCGGCTGGTGGCGCGTGGTGCCGAAGCGATCATTCTCGGCTGTACCGAAATCATGCTGCTGGTACGCCCGCAGGACAGTGCGGTGCCGCTGTTCGACACCACCAGCCTGCACGCCCAGGCAGCGGTTGACGCCGCGCTGGCGGGATAGACGGCCGGCGTGGACGCGATCACTCCGCCCCCTGCACTTCCAGCGCCGTGACCAGCCAATCCACCACCGCCTGCGAGTCGCACAGGAAGAAGATCGCATCCCCGGACCGGGCCTCGGTCAACAACCGATAGACCGTGATCGCCACCGCCGACTGGTTGGCGATGAACACTTCGGGGCTGCGCGGCCCCTCGTTGTGCCGGGAAACGGCCTGCAATGCGCGGCGCGCGGCCACCGTTGCGGCCGGGTCGGCACTGCGGGTCAACTCGGGCCCACGCAGGCCCCAGCTGACAAAGACGTGCTTGCCCTTGAACGTGGTGTCCAGGACCTGCACCTCGGCGGCACCTGCCTCAGCCGAGCGATGAATGACGGTACTGCTGATCAACGCAACCCCCTGTGGTCGTCGTGGTCCGCGCATCCACCTCCACGGACCCGCTGCACGCCCGTGACCGCAGCCACATGCTGCGCCAGCGGACGCGGAAGAGAGACGGAAGGAGAAACCGATGCGATCGGATGTGCAGCGATGATACGGGATGTCGGTCACGCATGGGCCGGCGTACGCGGCCGCATCGCCCATCGGTTCACCCACAAAAAAGCCCACGCATCGCTGCGCGGGCCTTCTGTTCCATCACAGTGGTCGGGACGGCCGGATTCGAACCGACGACCCTCTGCCCCCCAGGCAGATGCGCTACCAGGCTGCGCTACGCCCCGACTGATGCTGCGATGTTCCCGCCAGTGCGGCGGGGCGTGAAGTATAGCGGATCACGCGGGATTTGGGTCACCGGCGAAGCAATTGCAGCACTTCTTCCAGCTCCATCCGCACCTGCTTGATGATCTGGTTGCTCAGCGCCGATTCCTCGCGGGCATCGGGGCCCTCCAGACGCAGGCGGGCACCGCCGATCGTGTAGCCCTGTTCGTACAGCAGGCTGCGGATCTGCCGCACCATCAGCACGTCATGGCGCTGGTAGTAGCGGCGGTTGCCGCGGCGCTTGGCCGGCTCAAGGCTGGGAAACTCGGTTTCCCAGTAGCGCAGCACGTGCGGCTTGACGTCGCACAGCTCGCTCACCTCACCGATGGTGAAGTAGCGCTTGGCCGGGATCGGCGGTAGTTCGCGGTTACTGCCCGGATCCAGCATAAGCTTCCACCCTTTCCTTGAGCTTCTGGCCCGGACGGAAGGTGACCACCGTACGGGCGGAAATCGGAATTTCCTCGCCGGTCTTCGGATTGCGGCCCGGACGCTGGTTCTTGCGCCGCAGGTCGAAATTGCCGAAGCCCGACAGCTTCACCTGACGTCCCTGTTCCAATGCTTCACGCAGCACATCGAAAAACGCGTCGACGAATTCCTTGGCTTCACGCTTGTTCAGACCGACTTCGTCGAACAGCTTTTCCGCCATCTCCGCCTTGGTCAATGCCATTGCCTGCTACCCCCCGAGTGCTGCCCGCTCAGCCGCGGATCCGGGCGTGGTGTTCACGCTCGATGGCGGTGACCGCCTCGGCCACCACCGCATCCACGTCGCGGTCCGTCAGAGTGCGCGACTTGTCCTGCAAAATCAAGCCCATAGCGAGACTCTTGAATCCCGGCTCGACCCCCTGACCCACATAGCGGTCGAACAGGTTCAGCTCGCGCAGGAGCGGGCCGGCGGCCTGGCGGACCGTAGCGGCCAGATCGCTCCAGGCCACCTGCTCCGGCACCAGGAACGCCAGGTCGCGGCGTACCGCCGGGAAGCGCGACAGTTCGCCGGCACGCGGCAGGCGGCGCGCCGACAGCGGCTCCAGGTCCAGCTCGAAGGCGTAGACGTCGGCCTCGATGTCCATCGCCTTGGCCAGGCGCGGGTGGATCTGGCCGATCCAGCCGATCGCAACCCCGTCGCGGAACACCTCGGCCGAGCGCGCCGGGTGGCCATGCGCACGGCTCGACGGGCGGAACTCCAGCGAGGCACCACTGGCAGCAGCCAGGGACTCCAGATCACCCTTCAGGTCATGGAAATCGACCTTGCGGGAAGGCAGACCCCACTGCACCGCCTGCGCATCGCCGCACACCGCGGCAGCAACACGCGGAGTTTCCAGCGGCGCCGGCTGGCCCTCCCCGGCCTGGCGGGCGAACACGCGGCCGATCTCGAACAGGCGCACCCGGCCCAACTGGCGCGCGGCGTTGCGGCCCAGCGTGGCCACCAGGCCCGGCAGCAGCGACGGGCGCATCACCGCCAGTTCGGCCGACAGTGGATTGGCCAGAGGCACCAGATCGTCGCGCAGTTGCCACTGGGTCAGCAGCGCATCGTCGACGAAGGCGAAATTGAGGGTTTCCTGCAGGTCGCGCGCGATCAGCTGGCGACGCACGCTGAGGGTGTCGAGCTGGGTCTCGCTCGGCATCGCCACGCGCGCGGCACCGCCCGGCAGGGTGGTGGGAATCTGCTCGTAGCCATGGATGCGGGCCAGCTCTTCGATCAGGTCCTCTTCGATGGCGATATCGAAACGGCGGCTCGGTGCGGTGACCTGCCAGCCGTCCGCCGTGGCGACCACCTCCATGCCCAGCGCGCGCAGGATGCGCTCCACTTCGGCATCCTCGATGGTGATGCCGAGCACGCGGGTAATGCGCGCGCGGCGCAGCGCGATGGTGGCCGACCGGGGCAGGTCAGCCTCGCGCACGGCCTCGGTGACCGGTGCCGGGGTGCCGCCGGCCAGGTCCAGCACCAGGCGGGTGGCGTACTCGATGGCGGTGCGCGGCAGCGCCGGATCGACGCCGCGCTCGAAGCGGTGGCCGGCATCGGTGTGCAGGCCCAGCTTGCGGCCACGGCCCATGATCGCTGCCGGCGCGAAGTGCGCAGCCTCCAGGAACACGCTGGTGGTCGCGTCGGTCACACGGGAATCGAAGCCCCCCATCAGACCCGCCAGGCCCACCGCGCGATCAGCATCGGTCACGACCAGGAAACTGTCGTCCAGCACGGCATCGCGGCCATCGAGCAGCTTCAGGTTCTCGCCTGCGCGTGCGCGCCGCACGGCGATGCTGCCCTGCAGGGTGCCCAGGTCATAGGCATGCATCGGCTGACCCAGTTCCAGCATCACGTACTGGGTGATGTCGACCAGCAGCGACACCGGACGCACGCCACTGCGGCGCAGGCGCTCGGCCATCCACAGCGGGGTCTTCGCCGCAGGGTTCAGGCCCTCGATGACGCGCCCCAGGTAACGCGGCGCCTCGGCGCCGGCGTCGAGCCGGATCGACAGCTCGCGGCTGCCGACGGCGGCGACCGGTGCTGCAGCGAAGTCCAGCACCTGGCTGCGGGTGGCGGCCGCCACGTCGTAGGCGATGCCGCGCACGCTGAAACAGTCGGCACGGTTCGGGGTCAGCTTGATCTCGATGCTGGCATCGGGCAGACCCAGGTAGTCGACCAGGGTCTGGCCGACCGGGGCATCCGCGGGCAGTTCCAGCAGGCCGGAAGCATCGTTGTCCAGGCCCAGCTCCTTCGCCGAGCACAGCATGCCGTTGGACTCGACACCCCGCAGCTTGGCCGGCTTGATCTTCAGTTCGCCGATCTGCGCACCGACCATCGCCAGCGGCGCGACCAGGCCCGGACGCGCGTTCGGTGCGCCGCAGACGATCTGCAGCAGCTCGCCCTGCCCGGCATCGACCCGGCAGACCTGCAGGCGGTCCGCTTCGGGATGGCGCACGGCCTCGACGATGCGCGCCACCACCACGTGCTGCAGGCCCTCGCCCAACGCGGTCACGTCTTCCACTTCCAGGCCGATCGCGGTCAGCACCGCACTCAGCTCATCGCGCGACGCGCGGGTGGGGACGTGGCTGCGCAGCCAGTTTTCGGAGAATTTCATGTTGTCACCCTGGTGGACCCGGCGCAGGCGCCTGGGCCGTCGAATGTTTGAGTCCGCCAGGCTGGGCCCGGCGTTGCCGAATGCGTTACGCGAACTGCTTCAGGAAGCGCACATCGTTCTCGAAGAACGCGCGCAGATCGTTGACGCCGTAGCGCAGCATCGCGAAACGCTCCACGCCCATGCCGAAGGCGAAACCGGTGTAGCGCTCAGGATCGATGCCGACGCTGCGCAGCACGTTCGGATGGACCATGCCGCAGCCAAGCACTTCCAGCCAGCGGGTGCTGCCATCGGGCTGCTGCCAGGCGATGTCCACTTCCGCACCGGGCTCGACGAACGGGAAGTAGCTGGGACGGAAGCGCATCTCGAAGTCGCGCTCGAAGAAGGCACGGACGAATTCGGCAAGCGTGCCCTTCAGGTCGGCGAAGGTCGAGTGCTCGTCCACCAGCAGGCCTTCGACCTGATGGAACATCGGCGAGTGGGTCTGGTCGCTGTCGCTGCGGTACACCTTGCCGGCGGCGATCATGCGCAGCGGCGGCGCATGGTCGCCCATGTAGCGCACCTGCACACCGGAGGTATGAGTGCGCAGCAGGCGGCCGTCACCGAAGTAGAAGGTGTCATGCATGGCGCGCGCCGGGTGGTGCGGCGGGAAATTCAGCGCCTCGAAGTTGTGCCAGTCATCCTCGATCTCCGGCCCTTCCGACAACTCGTAGCCCAGTCGGCCGAAGATGCCGGTGATGCGCTCCAGGGTACGGGTGATCGGGTGCAGGCCGGCGCGTTCGCCATTGCGGCCCGGCAGGGTGATGTCGATGGCTTCGGCGGCCAGGCGCGCATCCAGTGCCGCATCCTCCAGCAGCGCCTTGCGCTCGCCCAGCGCGCGGGTCAGTGCGTCGCGGGCCTGGTTGATCGCTTCACCGGCGGCCTTGCGCTCGTCGGCCGGCAGGGCGCCGAGCTGCTTGAGCTGCGCAGTGATGCTGCCGCTCTTGCCGAGCAGGGCCACGCGCAGTTGCTCCAGCACGTCGGGGCTCTGTGCAGCAGCCACCTCGGCCAGCGCCTGGGTGGTGAGGGATTGGATGTCGCTCATGGGGGGCCGGAACTCCAGTCGATCTGCCATCGCGGCAGGCGAAGGGCCGACCCCTGTCGCCACCGCCGTCCCCGCGTCGCCGTGGCCACGCCGGGACCCAAAAAAGAATGGGGAAGGACTTGCGCCCTTCCCCATGCATTGCCTTGACCTGACACCGTTCCGGATGAACGGCAACGGCATCGGGAAGGACTTATGCCGCCAGCGCGCCCTTGGCCTTTTCGGCCAGCGCGGCAAAGCCGGCTGCGTCGTGCACGGCGATGTCAGCCAGGACCTTACGGTCCAGGGTGATGCCGGCCTTCAGCAGGCCGTTCATGAAGCGGCTGTAGCTCAGACCATTGATGCGGGCAGCCGCATTGATGCGGGTGATCCACAGCGAACGGAAGTTGCGCTTCTTCTGCTTACGGCCGATGTAGGCGTACTGCTGTGCCTTGATGACCGCCTGCTTGGCGACGCGGAAGACCTTGCGGCGGGCGTTGTAATAGCCCTTGGCGAGATCCAGAATCTTCTTGTGGCGGCGACGCGCCTGTACGCCACGCTTAACTCGTGCCATTTTTCAGTTCCTCAGAGGTAAGGGAGCATGCGGTCCAGACGGCCTGCGTCTTCTGCACGGACATGGCCCGTCTGACGCAGATTACGCTTACGCTTGGTCGCTTTCTTCGTGAGGATGTGGCTACGGTTGGCGTGGCCGCACTTGTACTTGCCCGAGGCGGTCTTGCGGAAACGCTTGGCCGCTGCCCGGTTGGTCTTGATCTTGGGCATTGCAATGTCCTTGATGGGATTTGACCCTGGTTTCTGACTGATCTGGCGGCGGCCTGGGCCGCTCTTTCCGTCCTGCCATGATCGGCGTACGACCCGTCCTGGGTGGGTCGAGCCGGGCATGATACAGGCAAAACCGCCCTGCCACCAGCCCCACCCCCCCCTTGCGCCGGCATTTCACCGGCATCCTGCAAAAGCAAAGGGACGCCAGTGGCGTCCCTTTACCCTGAACCATTCAGCCAGGCGCCCCGGAAGGCGGCCCGTCAGGCCTCAGGTCTTCTTCTTCGGCGCGATCATCATGACCATCTGACGCCCTTCCAGGCGCGGACGGGATTCAATGACGATGTCCTCGCCCAGATCGGTCTCGATCCGGTTGGCCATTTCGCGACCCAGTTCCTGGTGGCTCATTTCACGGCCACGGAAACGGATGTTGACCTTGATCTTGTCGCCTTCTTCAAGGAACCCGCGCATCTTGCGCAGCTTGATCTGGTAGTCGCCCTCGTCCGTGACCGGACGGAACTTCACTTCCTTGATCTCGACCTGCTTGGTCTTCTTCTTGGCCTCGCTGGCCTTCTTCTGCGCTTCGAACTTGAACTTGCCGAAGTCCATGATCTTGCAGACCGGCGGATCGGCCTGCGGCTGGATTTCGACCAGGTCCAGGCCTTCATCTTCGGCCATGGACAGCGCTTCGTCGCGCGACAACACGCCGATCATTTCTCCGTCACTGCCGATCACGCGGACGCGCGGCACACGGATTTCCTGATTCTTGCGGTTCTGTTTGTTGTCAGGGGTGCTGATATTACGTTCTCCCAAGGGTATCGAACCGGTCCGGGTGCCTGTGCCCCCGGACCGGACCTTTGCTTACGCGCCCTCGGCCTGGAGCCGCTCGATGAAGGCCTGCAGGCTCATGCTGCCCAGGTCTTCGCCAGAACGCGTACGCACCGCCACAGCCCCATTTTCCTTCTCGCGGTCACCAATGACCAGCAGGTAGGGCACGCGCTGCAACGTATGCTCGCGGATTTTATAGCCGATCTTCTCGTTACGCAAATCCGAGCTGACGCGGAAGCCTTGCTCCGCAAGGGTTTTGGTCACGCCCGAGACGTAGTCGGCCTGGGCGTCGGTAATGTTGGCCACCACCACCTGGGTCGGCGCCAGCCAGGCCGGGAACTGGCCGGCATGGTGCTCGATCAGGATGCCGATGAAACGCTCCATGGAGCCGACGATCGCCCGGTGCAGCATGACCGGGTGCTTCTTCTGGCTGTTCTCGTCCACGTACTCGGCGCCCAGGCGGCCGGGCATCATGAAGTCGACCTGCATCGTGCCCAGCTGCCAGGTACGGCCGATGGCGTCCTTCAGGTGGTACTCGATCTTCGGGCCGTAGAAGGCGCCCTCGCCCGGCAGTTCCTGCCACTCCACGCCGCAGCTGGCCAGCGCCGAGCGCAGTGCGCCCTCGGCCTTGTCCCAGGTGGCGTCATCGCCCAGCCGCGATTCCGGGCGCAGCGCGATCTTGATCTGGATCTCCTCGAAGCCGAAGTGCCGGTAGACCGCCAGCGCCTGCTGGTGGAAGGCGGTCACCTCGGATTCGATCTGCGCCTCGGTGCAGAACACATGGCCGTCGTCCTGGGTGAAGCCGCGCACGCGAAGGATGCCGTGCAGTGCGCCGGAGGGCTCGTTGCGGTGGCAGGAACCGAACTCACCGTAGCGGATCGGCAGGTCGCGGTAGCTGTGCAGGCCCTGGTTGAACACCTGGACGTGGCCCGGGCAGTTCATCGGCTTGACCGCGTAGGTGCGCTTCTCCGACTCGGTGAAGAACATGTTGTCCTGGTAGTTGTCCCAGTGACCGGACTTCTTCCACAGGCTCACGTCCAGGATCTGGGGGCAGCGCACTTCGCCATAGCCGCTGTTGCGATAGACCTTGCGCATGTACTGCTCGACCACCTGCCACAGCGCCCAGCCCTTGGGGTGCCAGAACACCAGGCCCGGCGCCTCTTCCTGCAGGTGGAACAGGTCCTGCTGCTTGCCGATGCGGCGGTGGTCGCGCATTTCGGCTTCCTCGATGCGCTTGATGTAGGCATCGAGCTGCTTCTTGTCGGCCCAGGCGGTGCCGTAGATGCGCTGCAGCTGCTCGTTCTGCGCGTCACCACGCCAGTACGCACCGGAAATGCGGGTCAGCTTGAAGGCCTTCAGGAAGCGCGTGTTCGGCACGTGCGGGCCACGGCACATGTCCACATACTCCTGGTGGTAGTACATGCCCATGGCCTGGATGTCGTCGGACATGTCCTCGATCAGGCGCAGCTTGTAGTCCTCGCCACGCGCCTTGAAGATCTCGATCACTTCCGCGCGCGGCGTCATCTTCTTGATGACGTCGTAGTCCTGGGCGATCAGTTCACCCATGCGCTTCTCGATCGCGGCCATGTCGTCCGGGGTGAACGGGCGCTCGGAGTAGATGTCGTAGTAGAAGCCCTCGGCGATGACCGGGCCGATGACCATCTTCACGTCCGGGTACAGCTGCTTGACGGCATGGCCGACCAGGTGGGCGCAGGAGTGGCGGATGATCTCCACGCCCTCCTCGTCCTTGGCGGTGATGATGCGCAGGCTGGCATCGTGATCGATGACGTCGCTGGCATCGACCAGCACGCCATCGACCGAGCCGGCGATGGTCGCCTTGGCCAGGCCGGCGCCGATCGACTGGGCGACGTCCATGACGCTGACGGGGTTTTCGAACTCGCGGCGGCTGCCGTCGGGAAGGGTAATGTTGATCATCGCAGTGGCTTCGTGCGGGGGCCCGCGCTGCGGGCTGGAAAGCGGCTCCGGGCAGGCGCCCGGGCAATAAAAAAGCGCCGCGAGGGCGCCTGGAACGCAGGGCCTTCGGGGGCAGGTCAACCGTGGGCGGTGGTAGTGCTCATGTCGCACGCTCGGCCGGCGCTGGGCGCGGGCCACCTTGTTCCAGTCAGGATAATGACTGCGATTTTAGACCACTGCGCGGGAAAGCCCAAGCACTCCCCGTCGCGCCCCTGAATGGCCGTCGCTGGCAGCCTGAAATCGCAATGATTACCATATCCAGGCAGCCCGCCCCGTGCCAGCCTGCCCGCTTTCCCCCAGGACCTCGTGATGCGCCACCCGCTCCGACCGGCCTACGCCGGCCCCGCCCGTGTCCCGCGTTCGCCGCCCTCGCGCCGCGCAGGCTGCCGGCAATGATCACTGTCGGCCTTTCCACGCTCGGCTTCTGCAGCCTGGGCGTGCTGTCCGCGATGTTCTCGGCGACGGCCTTCTATGCCGCCTCGCCGCATTGCCGCTGGCCGCGCCTGCGCCGGGCTGGCCGGCTTGGCCGACAGATCGGCCTGGTTGCCGCTGCGGCCGCACTATGGCTGTGGATGGCCGAACTGGGCTTCGCCGCGGGGCTGGTGGCGATGCTGTGCACCTGGATGCTGGCGGCGATGCTGCTGCCGGCCATCGCCGCCTGGCACCGCCCCGGCGCGGAGCCGCGCTGATGTGGGCCCGCGCCCTCGCCGGCATCTTCGCCGGCTTCCTGCTGGCCGCGGCCGCCACCGGACTGGTGGCCTGGCTGCCGCCCGGCCCATGGCAGCACGCCCTGGTACCGGCCCTGATCGCCTTCATCCCGCTGTGGATGCTGGCCGCCCTCTGGGCGTTCAGCTTCCGCCGCGCCGCACACGCCTGGCTGGCCCTGGCCGGCAGTGCTGGCGCCGGCTTCGCCGTGCTCGGCCTGCTGCGCCTGGCCGGTGCGGTGCAATGAGACCGTCCCCATGAAGTTCTCCTCGCAGACGCTGCGAACGTTCACCACCCTGCACACCTGGGTCGGCCTGGTCGCCGGCTTTGGCCTGTTCGTGGCCTTCTATGCAGGCGCCCTGACCCTCTTCCACCATGACCTGCCGTTGTGGCAGACGCCGGGCGCGGCGACGGCATTGCCCGCGGACCTGGATGACGCACAGCACCTGCTCGAGGACGTGCTGGCAGCCCACGCGGAGGCACGCCGCCATGTCGGCATGACCTTCCCCGGCACCGACCATCCGCAGCCGCTGGCCTACTGGCAGACCGATGACGGCAGCTGGCGCTACGCATGGCCGGGACACACCGCCGGCAGCCCGACGCCGCCGCAGACCGGTCTGGCCGAACTGGTCAACGAGCTGCATTACAGCCTGGGCCTGCCGGTGGCCGGCGTGTATGTAATGGGCATCGTCAGCCTGCTGTACGGCATGGCCCTGCTCAGCGGCCTGGTGATCCACCTGCCGAAACTGCTGGGTGACCTGTTCGCGTTGCGCCCGGGCCGCAACCTCAAGCAGCAGTGGCAGGACGCGCACAATGTGATCGGCGTGCTCAGTCTGCCCTTCCATCTGATGTTCGCCGTCACCGGCGCCCTGCTCTGCCTGGCGTTCGTGCAGATGGCACTGCTCAATCCACTGATCTTCGAGGGCAAGCTGCTGCAGGCCGTGCCGACCGCGATGGATACCGCTCCGGTGCGCGAGGCCAGCGGCGTTCCGGCACCGCCGGGCAGCCTGCAGGTCCTGCATGCGCGCGCCCTGGAAGTGGCCCGCGCCCAGGGCGTGGCCAACTTCGAACCGGCCTATCTGAAACTGGCCAATGGTGGCGACGCCAAGGCCACCATCGAGATCACCGGCGAATCCACCGGCACGCTGGGCCCGCTGGGCGCGGTCGCCCTGGACGTGGCCACCGGCGACGTGCTGGCCACGCAGCTGCCGGGCCAGCGCGATGCCAATCACGCTACGCTGAGCGCCGCCTATGCGCTTCATTTCGGTGAGTTCGGCAACGGCGTGGTGGTCTGGTTGTACTTCCTGATGGGGCTCGGCGGCGCCTTCCTGTTCTATTCCGGCAACCTGCTGTGGATCGAATCGCGACGCAAGCGACGCCAGCCCGAGCAGTCGCGTGCGGCCGTCAACATGGCGCGTGCCACCGTCGGTGTCTGCATCGGCCTGTGCGTGGCGATCTCGTTGGCGTTCGTGGTAGCGCTGGTGCTCGAACGCGCAGCACCCGCGGCGGTCGACCCGGGCATCCGTTGGGCCTGTTTCAGCAGTTGGGCCGCGTGCGCGCTGTGGGCATTCCTGCGCAGGCCCGCACAGGCTGCCCGGGAACTGCTGTGGGCCGCTGCGGCCGCGACCGCGCTGGTGCCGGTCCTGCATGGTGCATTGAACGGTGACTGGCTGTGGCGTGCCGCCGCTGCCGGGCACTGGCCGCTGTTCTGGATCGACGCCGTCGCCCTGGCGATGGCCTTCGGCTTTGCGCGCCTGGCGCTGGCCAGCCAACGCCGGGCGCGCAACGGCGACCCCAACAGCGTCTGGGCCGACTGACCGCCCCGCCGGGCCATGCCGGCGGAGCGCGGCGCCTTCAATCGCCCACGCGGGCCTTGTGCCAGGGTGCCAGCATCGCGTTGAGCAGGCTGGCCTGTTCATCGTCGCCGGTCAGCTCCCACATGAAGACACCGGCCAGCCCCTGTTCGCGGGCGAACTGCGCCCGCAGGCCGATCGAACGCGGGTCTTCATAGCTGATGAAGACGTTCTCCCGCGGGTTGTACAACCACGGGCTCTGCGCCTGCGGGTGCCAGTGCCTGGTCCAGCCCGGCTGATCGAGGTAACGCGCCTTGATCACCCGCCAGTCGCCGGCATCGGCCGGCGCACTGTAAGCCTGGTACAGGCCGTCGGCAGTCTCCCCGGTCACCTTGAAGCCGCGCCCGTAGAACGGCACGCCCAGCACCAGCTTGTCCGCCGGCACGCCATGTTCGCGGTAGTACTGCACCGCACCGGCCACGTTGTTCCAGCGCCGCAGTTCCGGCGCCAGCGGGTCGGCCGGCACTTCATGCAATGGCGCGTTGAAGGTCGACACGGCCGAAAAACCGGTACCCATGTCGTAGCTCATCAGGTTGATGAAATCGAGTATCCGGGCCAGCGCCGGCAGGTCGTAGCTGGCGGCGGGATCATAGGGGCCATCGGTCTGCAGCCGGCCAGCGGCCAGCGCGGCGGTCAGCAGCATCGGCTGCCCTGCCCTGCGCCCGTACGTATCGAGCGCGGTACGGAACGCCTGCGCCAGGCGCGTCATGTTGGCCCGGTCCTGCGGACGATGGGCCAGTTCCTTCGGGCCGCCACTGACCGGAAACTCCCAGTCGATGTCCACGCCATCGAAGCTGCCTGCGTGCCGTTCGAAGAACAGCGCCATGCAGGAGTCGACCAGGCGCCTGCGGCTGGCTTCGGTCAGCGCGGCATCGGAGAACCCACCGGCGCCCCAGCCGCCGATCGAGATCAGCGTGCGCAGATGCGGATGCGCTTTTTTCAGGTCAGCCAGCTCGGCAACGTTCTTCGATGCGTCCGCACCGATCACGCATCGGCCGTCTTCGATGGTGGAGAACGCGTAGAACAGATGCGTCAGGCGCTCGGCTGGAATGCTCGACACCGGATAGCGCCCGGCCGAGCCACCGGGGTAGTAGGCGCCGAAGATCGGCGACTGCGCCGGCGCAGCGTGCACTGCGCCGGGCACGGCGGCGGTGACGAGTACGGCAAGGACGGCCAGGGTCTGGCGGAACATGGGATCTCCCGGTTCGAAGGCGCAGCCACGGTAGCAAACCGATCACGCCCCGGCGCGGCTTCATCGAATGTCGTCCACTGGACAGGCACGGACGCCCGCAGGATGACATCGGCATGTCCCTGACGCCCCACGGCAGGACAGCGCGCTGCCGTCGCCGGTACTGGCCCTTCAGAATTCTTCAGACACGCTTCCAGCACTTCAGCGAAGGACCGGGCTCAATCCAGTCTCCTTTCCGATGGAGCCCGACCATGCGTCCGTTGATGCCCTTCCTCCTTCTGCTGCTGGCATTCATACCCCACACCACCGGCGCCGCAACGCCTGCCTCCGTCCGCCTGCCCGCCCTGGAGCAGGCCATCGCCCGCGATGACCTCAAGCAGATCCGCAGCGTGCTGCTGCAGGTCGACGGCAACGTCGTCTACGAGGGCTACTTCAACGGCGCGGACGCGGGCACCCTGCACGATGTGCGCTCGGCCAGCAAAAGCGTGACAGCACTGCTGATCGGCGCCGCCATCGGCGAGGGGGCGCTGCCGGGCGTGCAGGCCCGGGTCTACGACTACTTCCCCGGATTCACCGCGCGCCACGTCGTCGACCCGCGCCTGCGCGCCATCACCCTGCAGGATCTGCTGACCATGAGCAGCCTGTGGGAATGCGACGACGAGAACCCGTTCTCGAGCGGCCACGAAGAGCGCATGTACGTGAGCGAGCGCTGGCTGGACTTTGCCCTGTCCCTGCCGGTGAAGGGCTTCGCGCCCTGGATGCAGCGACCGGAGGACAGCCCTCATGGCCGTTCCTTCGCGTACTGTACGGCCGACTCGTTCGTGCTCGGCGCCGTGCTCGAGAGGGCCACCGGCATGCCACTGTCGGACTATGCCGCCCGGGCACTGGAGCGTCCGCTGGGCATCACCGAGAGCCACTGGAACCGTTCACCGGAGGGCATCGGAATGGGAGGCGGCGGCACGCGCTACCGCAGCCGCGACCTGGCGCGGCTGGGGCAGCTGGTGCTGGATCAGGGGCGCGGCAATGGCCGGCAACTGGTTCCCCGTGATTTCATCGCTGCAATGATCCAGCCACAGGCCCGCACTGGCGATGGCAGCGAGTACGGCTACCAATGGTGGGGCCTGCAGCTGACGGTGCAGGGCAGGCAGCGGACCGTGTGGGCGATGTCCGGCAACGGTGGCAATTATGTCTTCCTGATTCCTGACAGGAATGCCGTGGCCGTAGTCACCAGCCAAGCCTACAACCGCAGCTTCGCCCATCCGCAGTCGCGGCGGATTCTCACTGAGTTCCTGCTTCCGGCACTGCGCTGAGACCGGACAGATCGGAGGGTCGCCATGCGGCGGCGAGGACCTGCGCGCGCTGCTTGGCGACATCCGCATCGATACGCGCCAGCAGCGGCTCCCACTCCGGCGCGCTGCGCAGCGGAGCATACAGCGGCGTGGCACGCAGCCATGCCGCATCGCGGAAGCCATCGTCCACCGCTTGGTGCAGCGCGGCCACGGCGGCCTTCGCATCACCCACCGACTGCAACAGCAGAGCCCGCTCGAGCGCAGCATCGGCCCAACCATCACCACTCCCCGCCGGCAGGCGCTGCAATCGCGCACGTGCCCATGCCGGATCGATGGCCGTCGATCCGTACAGGCCCGCCAGCGTCTCTCCCAACGATTGCTGCGGCCGCAGCCGGTGCGCCGTCGCGAACGCCTCGGCCGCCGCCGCGGTGTCACCGGCCAGCAATGCCAGTTCTCCCTGTAGGCGCAGCAGCTGGGGGTGTGGTGTGCCACGCGTCAATGCGATGGCCAGCTCCTCCCGGGCGCGCCCGGTGGCCCCGGCAACGTACAGGCTGCGCGGCCACGCGATGTTGGCGAACACGTTGTCCGGGTAAAGCTGGAAGTTGCGCGCATGGCGCTGCGCTGCCGCCTGGGTGAAACCGAGCAGTTCCATTTCGCGCGCCACCTGCACATCACGGAAGCGGATGCGTTCGGGTGCCTTGAGCGCGAGGTTGGCGCGCAGCGCCAGCGACAGGTGGCCCTGCTCCTGCTGCAGGTAGGCCAGCGATGCGCGGGTGCGCTCGTCCGCAGGATCGAGCTGGATCGCGCGCGCGTAGTCGGCTACCGCATCGTCCATCCGCCCAAGGCAATCATGCGCATACCCGCGCAGGGCGTACGTGGCACCGTCATGCGGCGCTCGTGCACGTTCGGAGTCGGCCAGCGCCAGCGCTTCGCGCATCTGCTGCGGAGAACCGTTGAACAGGCATCCCTGCGCCGACAATGCACGTGCCAGCCCACGCCGGGCCGCGCTGGATTCGGGATCGACCTGGAGTGCCTGGCGGTAGAGGGCGATCGCGCGTTCGTTGTTGCTCGCCTGGCCGATGCCGGCGTAATAGTCCGCGCGCTGCAGCAGGGACGTGGCTGCGGCGGGCGGAGCCTGGTCCGGCCACGCCAGCACCGCCACCGCCAACCCGCCCACCGCCACCAGCGCTGCAGCCCACCACCAGCGCCCTCGTGACGATCGGATCACTGGCGGCGGTGCCATCGGTATCGGTGCGGCGCACAGCTGATAGCCGCGCCCGCGCACCGAACGGATGTAGCGCGGCCGACGGCTGTCATCGCCGAGTGCCTGCCGCAGCAGTTTCACCCGCTGACTGACCGCATCCTCACCAACCACCGCAGGTGCCCAGACCTGGGCCGCCAACGTGTCGAAATCCACCACACGGGTGCCGTGTGCAAGCAGCACGTCGAACAGGGTCCAGCTCAGGCCACTGATGGGCAGGGCCTCACCGGCCCGGCTCACGCGCTGCGCCGGGCGGTCGATGTCCAGGTCGAGCAGGCGCAGGAGGTCCATGACAACAGCATAGCGGCAAGCCCGCTCAGGATGCCGGACAAAGAAAAAGCGGGCCGAAGCCCGCTTTCTCATTCCAGCGATGTCAGCGGCGGTGCTCAACCCGGGTTGACACCTGCCGTGATCGACCGTGGGTCGATCATTCGGCGCTGGCGCCCTCGCCTTCTTCCACGGCCTTCATCGACAGGCGGATACGGCCCTGCTTGTCGACTTCCAGCACCTTGACCTTGACCACATCGCCTTCCTTCAGCTTGTCGCCGACCTTCTCGACGCGCTCGCTGGAGATCTGCGAGACGTGGACCAGGCCGTCCTTGCCCGGCAGGATGGTGACGAACGCGCCGAAGTCCATGATCTTGGCGACCTTGCCTTCGTAGATGCGGCCCGGCTCGACGTCCGAGGTGATCTGCTCGATGCGAGCCTTGGCGGCCTGGGCAGCGATCGCGTTGACCGAGGCAATGACGATGGTGCCGTCATCCTGGATGTCGATCTGGGTGCCGGTTTCCTTGGTGATGGCCTGGATGGTCGAGCCACCCTTGCCGATCACTTCGCGGATCTTGTCCGGGTGGATCTTGATGGTCAGCAGGCGCGGCGCGTAGTCGGACAGTTCCGAACGCGGAGCGGTCAGGCCGTGGGCCATTTCGCCCAGGATGTGCAGACGGCCAGCCTTGGCCTGCTGCAGCGCCTGCTTCATGATCTCTTCGGTGATGCCTTCGATCTTGATGTCCATCTGCAGGGCAGAGATGCCCTCAGCGGTACCGGCCACCTTGAAGTCCATGTCGCCCAGGTGATCTTCGTCACCCAGGATGTCGGACAGGACGACGAAGCGGTCGCCTTCCTTGACCAGACCCATGGCGATACCCGCCACCGGGGCCTTCACCGGCACGCCGGCGTCCATCAGGGCCAGCGACGAACCGCAGACCGAGGCCATCGACGAGGAACCGTTCGACTCGGTGATTTCCGAGACGACGCGGATGGTGTACGGGAAGGCTTCCAGCGACGGCATGACAGCCAGCACGCCGCGCTTGGCCAGGCGACCGTGGCCGATCTCGCGGCGCTTCGGACCCATCATGCGGCCGCACTCACCCACCGAGAACGGAGGGAAGTTGTAGTGGAACAGGAAGTTTTCCTTGTACTCACCGGCAACGGCATCGATGACCTGACCGTCGCGGGCGGTGCCCAGGGTGATGGTCACGATGGCCTGGGTTTCGCCGCGGGTGAACAGCGAGGAGCCGTGGGTACGCGGCAGCACGCCGGTCTTCACGGAGATCGGGCGGACGGTATCCAGCGCACGGCCGTCGATGCGGACCTTGGTGTCCAGCACCGAGTCGCGCATGGTGCGGTATTCCAGTTCGCCGAATTCCTTCGACAGCTCGGCCGGGTTCCAGCCTTCGGCAGCCACGCGGCCGGCCAGGGCTTCGACCACGTCCTTCTTGATCGCCGAGATGGCATCGCGACGCTGCAGCTTGTCACGCACCTGGAAGGCTTCGCCCAGGCGCGGGCCGATGGCTTCCTTCAGGGCGGCGATCAGCGCTTCGTTCTTGGCCGGGGCTTCCCAGGTCGACGGCTTGGTGCCGGCTTCGACGGTCAGCTCGTTGATCGCGTTGATGACCTTCTGCATTTCGCGGTGACCGAAGGTCACGGCGCCCAGCATCACTTCTTCCGACAGCAGCGCGGCTTCGGATTCGACCATCAGCACGGCGTTGGAGGTACCGGCAACGACCAGTTCCAGCTGCGAGTCAGCCAGTTCACTGACGGTCGGGTTCAGGATGTACTCGCCGTTCTTGTAACCGACCTTGGCAGCGCCGATCGGACCCATGAACGGGGTGCCGGCCAGAGCCAGGGCCGCCGAAGCACCGATCAGGGCCGGAATGTCACCGTCCACGTCCGGGTTCAGCGACATCACCGTGGCGATGATCTGCACTTCGTTCTTGTAGTCTTCCGGGAACAGCGGACGGATCGGACGGTCGATCAGACGCGAGATCAGGGTTTCCTTCTCGGTCGCACGGCCTTCGCGCTTGAAGAAACCACCCGGAATGCGGCCGCCGGCGTAGAACTTCTCCTGATAGTCGACGGTCAGCGGGAAGAAGTCCTGGCCTTCGCGCGCGCTCTTGGCGGCGACGGCGGTGACCAGCAGTACGGTGTCGTCCATCTTGACGATGACGGCGCCGCTGGCCTGACGGGCGACTTCGCCGGTCTCAAGCGTGACGGTGTGCTTGCCGTACTGGAAGGTTTTGGTGATTTTTGCCACGGAGGGTGTCCTTGGGGATGCTGTCTGCGAATTTGGACCGTCGGCGACCCTTGCCGCCAGCGGGTGACCGGATCGTTCCGGCCTGAATCGGGGATTGCGGTACTACAAAACAAAACCGCGGCGCATCGCTGCGCCGCGGGGGATTCGTTGCTTAGCGACGCAGGCCAAGCTTCTCGATCAGGGCCTTGTAACGCTCGACGTCCTTCTTCTTCAGGTAGTCGAGCAGGCTGCGACGGCGGTTGACCATCTGCAGCAGGCCGCGGCGGCTGTGGTGATCCTTCTTGTGGGTCTTGAAGTGGCCGGTCAGCAGTTCGATGCGGGCGGTCAGCAGGGCCACCTGGACTTCCGGGGAGCCGGTGTCGGCGGCGCTGCGCTTGTTGTCTTCAATGACCTTCTGGGTGTCGATCGACATGTCTTTTTCTCAGTGATGCGTGGCCGGCAGGAACGCGCTTCGCGCACCGCCAGGCTCGCCGTGGACTACAGGGATGAAACCTGCGCGGGGCAGGCTGCCAGAAAATGGCCGCGAAATTGTAACGGCCAGGGGCTCCGGGGACAAGGACCGGGGCTGAACCGCCCCGCCCTGCTCAGAGGTTGAAGCGGCGCTGCGGGGCCAGCAGGCCACTGTCATCGACCTGACCGAGGCCCTGGACAGCGGCGTCCGGACCGAACACCGCCACCAGACCGCGCGGCCAGCCGGCATCGCGCAACCGCTGTCCCATGCAGAACCGTTGCGTCTGGCCGGCGTCCAGCTCGACCCGCGGATACCCGGCCAGACCGTCGGCCAGCGGCAGCAGCAGCGCATCCATGGCCGCCAGGTCGCCCGTTTCGACCATGGCCCGCAGCTGGTCCAGGGTGACCATCGCCGGCTCGCGGAACGGCTCCACCCACAGCCGGCGCAGGGCGCTGATGTGCGCACCACAGCCCAGCGCCTCGCCGAGATCACGCGCCAGGCTGCGGATGTAGGTACCCGAGCCACAGGTGACGCGCAGGCGCAGCCGCTCGGGCTGCTGTTCCAGGACCTCGATGGCATGCACCTGGACCTGCCGCTCCGGCGCCTCGATGGCGTCGCCGCGGCGGGCCTTCACGTACAGCGGCTCGCCTCCCTGCTTCAGCGCTGAATAGATCGGGGCCCGCTGGCGGATGCTGCCGGTCAGCGGTGCCAGCGCGGCCTGCAGGACGTCAGCAGTGATCTGCGGCACCGGGCGCTGCAGCAGCACCTCGCCTTCGGCGTCATCGGTGTCGGTGGTCTGGCCGAGCACGATCTCGGCGTCATAGGCCTTGGCCGAGCCCAGCAGCAGGCCGGCGATCTTGGTCGCCTCGCCGAAGCACAACGGCAGCAGGCCGGTGGCCAGCGGGTCGAGACTGCCGGTATGCCCGCCCTTCTCGGCACGGAACAGGCGACGCGCCACCTGCAGGGCAGCGTTGGAGCTCATGCCGGTCGACTTGTCGAGCAGCAGGATGCCGTCCAGGCGGCGGAACTGAATTCGGGTCATGACAGATACGGGTGTAGCGCCGGACCATGCCCGGCAAGCGCGCGGCGCGGCCTGCATCAGACATCGCGCAGCCGGAATGCAGCAACGCCGGGCATGCCCGGCGTCGCGCGGTTACTCTTCGTCGCTCTCGCGGCGCTTCTCGGCAGCCACGGTGTCGGGCAGATCGCGCAGGATGTTGTCGATGTGCTCGCCCCGATCAACCGAGTCGTCGTAATGGAAATGCAGCTCCGGCACGTGGCGCAGCTTCATCGCCCGGGCCAGGTCCATGCGCAGGCGATAGCCCAGTTCCTTCAGGCCGGCCACCGCTTCGGCCGAACGTTCCGGCATCAGCGCGGTGACGAAGACCTTGGCATGGGCCATGTCGCGGGTGATTTCCACGTCGGACACGCTCACCGAGGGCAACCCGTGCTCGCGCACGGCGTTGTGCACCAGGGTGCCGAGTTCACGGCGCAGCTGGGCGGAGACACGGTCGGTTCGATGGAAAGTCTTGGGCACGCGGTCGGGCTCTTGAATTGAATGTGACCCGACCAAGGTCGGGCCCTACCGGGAGAGACGGCCCGACCGGGGTCGGGCGCCACCTGGGGTGGACCCGCCCGCGAGGGCCGGTCCGTTGCAGCATTACAGGGTACGCGGCACTTCGATGCGCTCGAAGCACTCGATCTGGTCGCCCGGCTTGACGTCGTTGTAAGCCTTCACGCCGATACCGCATTCGGTACCGTTGCGGACTTCCTCGACGTTTTCCTTGAAGCGACGCAGCGATTCCAGCTCGCCTTCGAACACCACCACGCTGTCGCGCAGGACGCGGATCGGCTTGCTGCGCTTGACCACGCCTTCGATGACCATGCAGCCGGCGACGGCGCCCAGCTTGGAGCTGCGGAAGACATCGCGGACCTCGGCGATACCGATGATCTCTTCGCGGATCTCCACGCCCAGCAGACCGGAGGCCACCTGCTTCACCTGATCGATCACGTCATAGATGATCGAGAAGTAACGCAGGTCCACGCCGTTGGATTCGATGATGCGACGGGCCGAAGCATCCGCACGCACGTTGAAGCCGATGACGGTGGCCTTGGAGGCGGCAGCCGAATTGGCGTCCGACTCGGTGATGCCGCCCACGCCGGAGTGGATCACGTTGATGCGGATGTCGTCGTTGGACAGCGCGACCAGGGCCTGGCTCAGCGCCTGCACCGAACCCTGCACGTCGGCCTTGATGACCAGGTTGAGGACCTGCTGGCCCTCACCCTTGCCCAGGGTCGCCATGATGTCTTCCATCCGGCTGCCCGCCGTGGCGACCAGGCGCGACTCGCGGCGCTTGGTCTCACGCTGCTGGGCAACGTCCTTGGCCAGACGCTCGTCCTCGACCACCACGAAGTCGTCACCGGCCTCCGGCACGCCGGACAGGCCCAGGACCTGCACCGGGATGGACGGGCCGGCGAACTCCGGCTGCTTGCCGGTTTCGTCGAACAGCGCTCGCACGCGGCCGTACTGGATACCGCACACCAGGTAATCGCCCTTCTTCAGGCGGCCCTGCTGCACGAGCACGGTGGCGACCGGGCCGCGGCCCTTGTCCAGCGACGATTCAATCACCACGCCGGACGCGCGGCCTTCATCGACAGCCTTCAGCTCCAGCAGTTCGGCCTGGATCGAGATGGCGTCCAGCAGGTCGTCGATGCCCAGGCCGGTCTTGGCCGAGATCTCCACCATCTGGGTATCGCCACCGAAGTCTTCGGCCACGACCTGCTCGGTCAGCAGTTCGTTCTTGACCCGCATCGGATCGGCGTCGGACTTGTCGATCTTGTTGATTGCCACGATCAGCGGCACGCCGGCGGAACGGGCATGCTGGATCGCTTCCTTGGTCTGCGGCATCACGCCGTCATCGGCAGCGACCACCAGCACCACGATATCGGTCAGCTTGGCACCGCGGGCACGCATCGAAGTGAAGGCTGCGTGGCCCGGGGTATCCAGGAAGCTGATCACGCCCTTCGGCGTATCCACGTGGTACGCACCGATGTGCTGGGTGATGCCGCCGGCTTCGCCGGTGGCGACCTTGGTGCGGCGGATGTAATCCAGCAGCGAGGTCTTGCCGTGGTCGACGTGGCCCATGATGGTGACCACCGGCGGGCGCTGCACGGCTTCGCCCTGGTTTTCACCGGTCGATGCCAGCAGTGCGTCTTCGGCGTCGTTGTCGTTGGCACGGATCGCCTTGTGGCCGAGTTCCTCGGTCACCAGCGCCGCCGTGTCGTGGTCGATGGACTGGGTGATGGTGGCCATCACGCCCATCTTGAACAGCGCCTTGACCACCTCGCCGCCCTTCAGCGCGAGCTTCTGCGCCAGGTCGGCCACGGTGATCGTGTCGCCGATCGCCACTTCACGCACGACCGGTGCGGTCGGACGTTCGAAGGCATGCGGACCGGCGTTGCTGCCACCGCGCGACATGTCGCGACGGCCGCCGGCCTGGTTCCGGCCGCCCGGACGACCACGGGTCGTGCTGTTGCTGTTGCCACGACGTGCACGGTCGGCGGCCGACAGGTGCATCTGGCCGGAGAAACGATCGCCCGGGCCACGCTCGTTGCGCGGCGCGCTGCGGTTGTTGCGATCCTCGCTGCGTGGCGGAGCGCCACGCGGGGCAGCCGGGGCTGCGGCCGGGGTACGCGGCGGACGCGGTGCGGTTTCGTCGATCGGAGCGCGCGTCTTCGGCTGGCTGGCGGCCAGCGCCTCGGCGGCCTTGGCGGCAACCGCTGCTTCCTCTGCAGCCTTCTTCTCGGCTTCGGCACGCTCCTTGGCGGCAATCTCTTCCTCGCGTGCACGGACGATGGCCTCGTCGCGCAGACGGTCCTTCTCGGCCAATGCCTGCTGTTCGGCGAGGTTGCGGGCGCGCGACTCTTCCAGCTTGCGCAGGATGTCGGCGCGCTCTTCGTCCGGAGTCATCGCACGACCACCATCGGACTTGACGTAGGTACGCTTCTGGCGCACCTCGACATTCACGGTCGTCTTGCTGCGACCGGAATTGACCGTCACTTCCTGCTGTTTACGGCGGTTGAGGGTGATCTTCTTTGCAGACTGATCGGTCTCTTCCGGCGCCTGCTCGGGCTTGCCGTGCGAACGACGAAGGAAGCCCAGGAGCTTCACCTTCTCGGTGCTGGTCACGACCTGGTCGGGACCGCTGAACTTCATGCCGGCACCGGCCAGCTGTTCAAGCAGTTTTTCGACCGGTGTGTTGACCAGTTCGGCAAGCTTGCGGATGGTGGTTTGCTGCGACATTCGGATCCTATGATCTTGTGGGCGCCCCCCCGCATCTGGAGGTGGCGCGGATTCTACGCCCTGAGCGGCTCAGGGCCCTGTTCATTGCCGGCTCATTCGCCGCGTTCCAGTCGGGCGATCTCCTCGGCACGCGCGGCCAGGATCAGCGCGGCGGCGCGCTCCTGGTCCAGCCCTTCGATGCCGAAGTCCACGACCTCGTCGGCGGCCAGGTCGGAGAGATCCTCGCTGGTGCGCACGCCGTGGCCGGCCAGCGCATACGCGGTGGCTTCGTCCATGCCCTTCAGGGACAGCAGGTCCTGCGCCGGCTGGCCGTCTTCAAGGCCTTCCTCGACTGCCAGGGCCTCATTGAGCAGCGCATCGCGGGCACGAGCGCGCAGCTCTTCGACGATATCCTCGTCGAAACCTTCCACGGCCAGCAGTTCGCCGACCGGGACATAAGCGATTTCCTCGACGGTGCCGAAGCCTTCGCTGACCAGGATGCCGGCGATCTCCTCGTCCACTTCCAGCTTGTCCATGAACAGCTGGCGGGCCGAAGCCTGCTCGGCCTCCGACTTGGCGGTGACCTGGTCCTGGGTCATCACGTTGAGCTGCCAGCCGGTCAGGCGGCTGGCCAGGCGCACATTCTGGCCACCCTTGCCGATCGCCTGGGCCAGGCGGTCCTCGGCAACGGCCAGATCCATCGAGTGCTTGTCCTCATCGACGATGATCGACTGCACCTCGGCCGGCGCCATCGCATTGATGACGAAGTTGGCCGGGTTGTCGTTCCACAGCACGATATCCACGCGCTCGCCATTGAGCTCGTTGGACACCGCCTGCACGCGCGAACCGCGCATGCCGATGCAGGCACCGATCGGATCGGTGCGCTGGTCGTGGGCCAGCACGGCGATCTTGGCGCGGTCGCCCGGATCGCGGGCACAGGCCTTGATTTCCACCAGGCCCTGACCGACTTCCGGCACTTCCAGCTTGAACAGCTCGATCATGAACTCCGGCGCGGCGCGGCTGATGAACAGCTGCGGGCCACGCGGCTCCGAGCGCACTTCGGCCAGGTAGCCGCGGACGCGGTCACCGGCGCGCAGCACGTCGCGCGGAATGCCCTTGTCCTTCGGGATGAAGCCTTCGGCGTTGCCGCCGAGGTCGACGTAGATGTTGCCACGCTCGGCACGCTTGACCACACCGGTGATCAGCTCGCCGACGCGGTCCTTCCATGCGTCCACGACCTGCTGGCGCTCGGCTTCGCGAACGCGCTGCACGATCACCTGCTTGGCGGCCTGGGCGGCGATGCGGCCGAAGTCCGGGTTCTCGATCTGCTCTTCGATGTAATCGCCGACGTCCACGCCCTCGGCTTCATCGATGGCGTCCATCAGGCGGATCTGGCGGTCGGGCGACTCCATGACCACGTCATCGGCCACCACTTCCCAGCGACGGAAGGTTTCGTAGCTGCCATCCTTGTGGTCGATGACCACGCGGGTCAGCACTTCCTCGTCGGGATAGCGCTTCTTCGCTGCCGAGGCCAGGGCGGCCTCGATGGCATCGAAGATCACTTCACGCGGCACGCCCTTCTCGTTGGCGACCGCGTCGACTACCAGCAACAGTTCCTTGCTCATTGGCTCACTCCGCGCGCGGCTTCTTTGCCGCCGGCTCGTTGGAAGAAGAATTCTTGTTCGGCTTCGGACGCTTCGGTGCCGGACCGGTCGGCTTGCTCGGGGCCAGCCCCAGCGCCACCCAGTCGGGCAGGATCCGTGCCTTGTCGATGTTGTCCGCCGACACGACCACTTCGGCCTTGTCGACGATGAAGGTGATGGTGCCCGCAGCCTCGTCGGTCGCTTCGATACGGCCCTGCAGGCGACGTCGGTTGTCCTGCGGCAGCTTCAGGGTGACCTTGGCCGACTCCCCCAGGTGGCGAGTGAACTGCTCCAGGTTGAACAGCGGACGATCAACGCCCGGCGAGGACACTTCCAGCGTGTAGTTGCCGCTGATCGGGTCTTCGACGTCCAGCTGCGCCGACACTTCGCGGCTGACCCGCTCGCAGTCGTCGACATTGATGATGCGCTCGGGCTGTTCGGCCAGCGGCACGTCGATGTAAAGGCGCAGGGTCGCACCGCCGGGGGCCGGCAGATACTCAACGCCCAGCAGCTCCAGGCCCAGCGACACAACGGTCGGGGCGAGCAGATTCGCGATGTCGGTTGCCTTGTCGCTCACAGCCTGCCTTGATCTCTTGGTTGGGTGCCGGCCATGGCCGGCGTGAACATGACGCCCCGGAAACGACAAAGGGCCCGCAGGGCCCCTTTTTCCGGAAAGACTCCGGTGACTGGATTCCGGTTGCAGCACGCCGCGAAGGCATGTTGCGAGCCCTCCTTCCGGGTGAGGTCTCCCCAGGGGAGCGCCGCCTTCAGGGGTACTGCTTAGGCCGATGATGATAGCGGCTGCACCGCGCTGGTGCAAGGCAGGGACCCGGGTCAGATCCCTTTTCCACGGAAAAAGGGATCTGACCCCGAACACGGGGAAAGCACACAGACCTCAAAGAAAAACGCCTTCGAAGCAGGACTTCGAAGGCGATCTCTTTACTTGGTAGCGGGGGCAGGATTTGAACCTGCGACCTTCGGGTTATGAGCCCGACGAGCTGCCAGACTGCTCCACCCCGCATCAGAAGCGGAATCATGAGGCATAACTGCAATAAATGCAAGCTTTCCCTCATTCATCAAGCCGGATGGCGCCGGCCTGATGTTGGTAGCGGGGGCAGGATTTGAACCTGCGACCTTCGGGTTATGAGCCCGACGAGCTGCCAGACTGCTCCACCCCGCACCGGAAGTGTTTGAGCTGCTGCCCCACCCTGACGAGGGGGATGTCGCAACGATGTTCTGGCTGAACCGCTGCAGTGACAACTCAGGCTGCGCATATTACACGAATCGCGCAGCTTTGTGTCAACTTTTATGCAAGATGCGCAAAAGCCTGCTGGCACCAGACCATGATCGGGTTCCAGGCCAGGCCCAGGGCCAGCAGCGCCAGCGCGTTCACGCCCAGCACCAGGCCCAGCACGCGATCGTTGCCGCGCGGAATGGCCTCGCCCACCGGCTCATCGAAGTACATGACCTTGATGACCCGCAGGTAGTAGAAGCAGCCGACCACTGCGCACAGCACGCCGAGGATCGCCAGCCACAGCAGGCCGCCGTTGACGGCCGCACCCAGCACCGCCAGCTTGGTCCAGAAGCCGAGGAACGGCGGAATGCCCGCCAGCGACGCCATGATGCACAGCACCAGGCCGGCCATCCACGGGTCGCGGGCGTTCAGGCCCTTGAAGTCCTCGATGTTCTCGGCCTCGAAGCCGGCACGCGACAGCGCGATGATCGCGCCGAAGGCAGCGGTGGACATGATGGCGTAGGCCAGCGCATAGAACAGCGCGGCAGCGTAGCCCTGCGAGCCACCACCGGCGATGCCCATCAGCAGGAAGCCGATGTGCGAGACGGTGGAGAACGCCAGCATGCGCTTGAGATTGCTCTGCGCAATCGCCATCAGGTTGCCGATCACCAGCGATACGGCGGCCAGGCCGGCGATCAGCAGCTGCAGCTCGGTCGACAGCGGACCCACGCCCATTTCCAGCAGGCGGTAGGCCATGCCGAACGCAGCCAGCTTCGGTGCCGAGCTGATGAACAGCGCGATCGGCGCCGGCGCACCCTGGTAGACGTCCGGCAGCCACATGTGGAACGGTGCCGCACCCAGCTTGAAGGCCACGCCCGCGATCATGAACACCGCGCCGGTGATCAGCAGCACGCGCTCTTCGGAATGCGGGATGGCATCGCGGATCACGTCCAGGTGCAGGCTGCCGGTGGCGCCGTAGATCAGCGACATGCCATACAGCAGCAGGCCGGAGGCAAGCGAACCGAGCACGATGTACTTCATCGCCGCTTCCGAGGCCAAGCCGCTGTCGCGGTTGCTGGCCACCAGCGCATACGAGCACAGCGCCAGCAGTTCCAGGCCCAGGTAGACCATCAGCAGGCTGCCGGCCGAGACCAGGATCATCATGCCGGCCGTGCCGAACAGGATCAGCACCGGGATCTCGCCCTGGAACAGGTTGCGGTCGCGCAGGTAGCGCCAGCCGTACACAAGGGTCAGGCCGCTGAGCAGCACGATCCCGGTCTTCATCACGTCCGCGGCGGTATCGCGCACGAACATGCCATGGAAGACCTCTCCCTGCCCGCCCACGCCGGTCGCCAGCATGAACAGCACGACGGCCAGTGCAGCAACCGAGAACAGGTGGGTGACGATCTTGTTCCGCTCGCTGACGAACAGGTCGAGGATCATCAGGGCGAAGGCGCTGCCGATCAGCACCAGCTCGGGGGCGAGCGGAGGCAGGTCAGCAGCGGTCAATGGCAGCAGCGGCGAGGTGGTCATCATCAAATCCTGGAATTACAGCAGCTTGCTGGATGCGATCTGCATCGCCAGCTTCGCGATCGAGGGCTCCATCAGGTCGGTCAGCGGCTTGGGGTAGATGCCCAGGGCAAGCACGCCGATGGCGAACACGCCCAGCACCAGCCATTCGCGGCCGTTGATGTCCTTCAGTTCGGCGACATGGCTGTTGGCCACTTCGCCGAAGAAGATGCGCTTGTACAGCCACAGGGTATAGGCCGCACCGATGATCAGGGTGGTGGCCGCGCCCAGGGCGATCCACGGGTTACGCTGGAAGGCGGACAGGATGACCATGAACTCGCCGACGAAACCGCTGGTGCCCGGCAGGCCCGCATTGGCCATGAAGAACAGCATGGCGAAGGTGGCGAACCAGGGCATCACATTGACCACGCCGCCGTAATCGGCGATGCGGCGGCTGTGCATGCGGTCGTACAGCACGCCGACGCAGGAGAACATCGCACCCGACACGAAGCCGTGCGAGATCATCTGCACCATCGCGCCCTGCAGGCCCAGGCGGGCCGCATCGACGTTGCCGGCTTCACGCACCAGCCACAGGGCAATGAAGGTACCCAGGGTGACGAAACCCATGTGCGCGATCGACGAGTACGCGATCAGCTTCTTCATGTCGTCCTGGACCAGGGCGACCAAGCCAACGTAGATCACCGCGATCAGCGACAGCGCGATCACCAGCCAGGCCCACTCCAGCGAAGCATCCGGCACGATCGGCAGGTTGAAGCGCAGGAAGCCGTAACCACCGATCTTCAGCGCGATGGCGGCCAGGATCACCGAACCGGCGGTCGGCGCTTCCACGTGCGCATCCGGCAGCCAGGTGTGCACCGGGAACATCGGCACCTTGACCGCGAAGGCGATCAGGAAGGCGAAGAAGATCCAGGTCTGCTCCTTGGCCGTCAGCGGCAGCGCGTACAGATCGGCCAGCTGGAAGCTGCCGCCCTTCATGTACAGGTAGATCAGCGCCACCAGCATCAGCACGGAGCCGAGGAAGGTGTAGAGGAAGAACTTCAGTGCGGCGTAGATGCGACGCGGGCCACCCCAGACACCGATGATGAGGAACATCGGGATCAGCATCGCTTCGAAGAACACGTAGAACAGCATCGCGTCCGTCGCAGCGAAGATGCCGACGGTGACGCCTTCCAGGATCAGGAAGGCCGCCACGTACTGGTTGACGCGCTTGTCGATCGCGCTCCAGGCACCGATCAGGGCAAGCACGCTGACCAGGGTGGTCAGCAGGATCAGCGCCACGGCGATGCCGTCCACGCCCAGGTTGTAGCCGATCTTGTACGCCGGGATCCACGCATGGGTCTCGACGAACTGCAGGCCATCGATGCCCGGGTTGTAGCCGCCCAGCAGCGAGAGGCTCGCCACGAAGGTCAGCACCGCCACGCCCAGCGACGCCCAGCGGGCGGTCTGAGCATCACGGATCGCAAGGATCAGGGCACCACCGATGATCGGCAGCCAGATGAGGACACTGAGTAGAGGCCAGTTCGACACGTCTTCTTATTCCGTACAGGTCATCAACGCAGGTAATGCATCAGCACGCCCAGCAGGGCAATCAGGCCGATGATCATCGCGAAGGCGTAGTGATAGAGGAAACCGGATTGGGTACGACGCAGCACGCCGGCTGCGACGTCCACAACACGTGCCGAGAGATTGACCACGCCGTCGACGATGTTGCTGTCGATCCAGCGCGAGACCCTGCCGAGCTTGACGCTGCCACCGGCAAAGCCATCGATCCACAGCTTGTCGAAGCCGTACTTGTTTTCCAGCACCGACACCAGCGGGGCGAAGGCCTTGCGTGCCTTGCCCGACAGGTCCGGCTTCCACAGGTAGAACAACGCGGCCAGCAGGAAGCCCGCCAGGGTCAGCCAGAACGGCGGCAGCATCATGCCGTGCAGCGCGAACGCCACCGGGCCATGGAACTCCTCGCCGAGGAAGGCCACGGTGTTCTTGGCCGGATCGTAGAAGTCGACGATGCCGGTGAAGAACGTGGTCGCCTGGCCCTTGATCGCCTCATGGGCGTGGTGGCCGGCCCAGTCGGTGCCGTGCAGCATCGGACCGATGCTGAAGAAGCCGATGGCGATCGACGGGATGGCCAGCAGGATCAGCGGCAGGGTCACCACCCACGGGGTCTCGTGCGGCTCGTGCGCGCCGTGCCCATGACCGTGGTCGTCATGGTGGGCGTCGGCATGGTGCGCATCAGCGGCATGGTGATCGTCATGGCCGTGGCCATGATCGTCATGCGCGTCGCGGAAGCGCTCCTTGCCATGGAAGGTCATGAACAGCAGGCGGAAGCTGTAGAAGCTGGTCACCAGCACGCCGCCCAGCACCGCCCAGTAGCCATAGGTGGCCACCCAGCTGCCCTGGATATGCGCATGGATCTCGGCGGCCTCGATGATGGTGTCCTTCGAGTAGAAGCCGGAGAAGAACGGCGTACCGACCAGGGCCAGGGTACCGATCCACATGGTGATGAAGGTGATCGGCATGTACCTGCGCAGGCCGCCCATCTTGCGCATGTCCTGCTCGTGGTGCATGGCGATGATGACCGAACCGGCGCCGAGGAACAGCAGCGCCTTGAAGAAGGCGTGGGTCATCAGGTGGAACACGGCAGCCGAATAGGCCGAAACACCCAGCGCCACGGTCATGTAGCCCAGCTGCGACAGCGTCGAGTACGCGACCACGCGCTTGATGTCGTTCTGCACGATACCGATCAGGCCGGTGAAGAAGGCCGTGGTGGCACCGATGAACAGGATGAAGTCCAGCGCGGTCTGCGACAGCTCGAACAGCGGCGACATGCGGGTGACCATGAAGATACCGGCGGTCACCATGGTCGCGGCGTGGATCAGCGCCGAGATCGGCGTCGGGCCTTCCATCGAATCCGGCAGCCACACGTGCAGCGGGACCTGGGCCGACTTGCCCATGGCGCCGATGAACAGGCAGATGCAGATCAGCGTGGCGATCGACCAGATCACCGGCTCGTTCAGCAGCTGCATCCCGAACAGGGTGCCGTCCCAGATCTGCAGCTGGGCGCGCGGGTCGGCCAGCATGCTGGCCTGCGAGAACACCTCGGAGTAGTCCAGGGTGCCGAACACCCACAGCACGCCGGCGATGCCCAACAGGAAGCCGAAGTCACCGACGCGGTTGACCAGGAACGCCTTCATGTTGGCGAAGATCGCGGTCGGGCGCTTGAACCAGAAGCCGATCAGCAGGTACGACACCAGGCCCACCGCTTCCCAGCCGAAGAACAGCTGCAGGAAGTTGTTGCTCATCACCAGGGTGAGCATCGAGAAGGTGAACAGCGAGATGTAGCTGAAGAAGCGCTGGTAGCCCGGATCGTCCTGCATGTAGCCGATCGTGTAGATGTGGACCAGCAGCGACACGAAGGTCACCACCACCATCATCATCGCGGTCAGCTTGTCGACCATGAAACCGACGTGGGCCGAGTACTGGCCGACTTCGAAGAAGGTGTAGACGTTCTGGTTGAACGGCTGCGCCCCGCCCCACAGCAGCTGGTAGAGCGTGTACATCGACAGGCCGCACGCAACCGCAACGCCGAGGATGGTGATGGTCTGCGCGCCGAAGCGCTTGACCTGGCGACCGAACAGGCCGGCGATGATGCTGCCGAACAGCGGTGCAAGCACCACTGCGATCAACAGACTCTTGGAGAGAGTGATTTCCATCTGTGGATCAGCCCTTCAGCGAATCGACTTCGCCGACATTGATCGTGCGGCGGGTACGGAACAGGGTCACCAGGATCGCCAGGCCGATGGCGGCCTCGGCAGCGGCGACGGTCAGGATGAAGAACACGAACAGCTGGCCGGATGGATCGCCCAGCTGGCGCGAGAATCCGACGAAGTTGATGTTCACCGACAGCAGCATCAACTCGATGGACATCAGCAGCACGATGATGTTCTTGCGGTTGAGGAAGATGCCGGCAAGGCTGATGCAGAACAGCACCGCGCCCAGCGCCAGGATATGGCCCAGAGTGATCATGCCTTGGTCTCCTCTTCGCCCGCCGCAGGCGTGCTGTTGCTGTGCACCACCGGCTGCTCGGCACTCATCTTGACCACGCGCAGACGATCGTGCGCCTTGACCATGGTCTGCTGCGTCGGGTTCTGGGTCTTCAGGCCTTCGCGGCGACGCAGGGTCAGCATCACCGCGGCCACCACGGCCACGGTCAGGATGACGGCGGCGAACTCGAACGGCAGCAGGTACTCGGTGAACAGGCTGCGGGCCAGCCAGGTGACGTTGGACGTGTCAGCGGCCAGAGCGGCGGCATTGTCGGCCGGGAACGGGTTGACCGCCCTGCCCTTGACGCCGATCAGCATCAGCATCTGCACCAGCATCGCCACGGCCACGACCAGGCCGACCGGCAGGTAACGCACCCAGCCCTCACGCAGGTTCGACGGATCGATGTCGAGCATCATCACCACGAACAGGAACAGCACCATCACCGCGCCGACGTAGACCAGCACCAGCGCCACACCGAGGAACTCGGCGCCCACCAGCAGCCACACGCAGGCAACGGAGAAGAAGGTCAGCACCAGGCACAGAACGGCGTGCACGGGGTTGCGCACGCTGATCACCGCCGCGGCGGAGATGCCGGCCACGATGGCGAAGACCCAGAAAGCGATATTTACCCAATCCATCTCTCGACCTCAGCGGTAAGCGGCATCGGCGGCGCGACGCTCGGCGATCTCGGACTCGAGACGGTCGCCCAGGGCCAGCAGCTGCGGCTTGGTAACGATGTTTTCGCCACGATTCTCGAAGTGGTACTCGAGGATGTGGGTTTCGACGATCGAGTCCACCGGGCAGCTTTCCTCACAGAAGCCGCAGAAGATGCACTTGAACAGGTCGATGTCGTAGCGGGTGGTGCGGCGGGTGCCGTCCTCGCGCTTGGCCGAATCGATGGTGATGGCCAGCGCCGGGCAGACCGCCTCGCACAGCTTGCAGGCGATGCAGCGCTCTTCACCGTTGGGATAGCGGCGCAGCGCATGCAGGCCACGGAAGCGCGGCGACTGCGGGAACTTCTCCATCGGGTACATCATCGTGTACTTCGGCCTGACGCTGTACTTCAGCGTCAGCCAAAGGCCGGCCAGCAGTTCGAGCAGCAGCAGGCTCTTGAAGTAATGGGTAATCCTGTTCATCACTTTAGACGCCCTTTTGAATCACGCCGAAGAACACCATGACGGCGGTGACCGCGATCCAGAAAATGGTCAGCGGAATGAAGACCTTCCAGCCCAGGCGCATGATCTGGTCGTAGCGGAAGCGCGGGAAGCTGGCACGGAACCAGATGTAGGCACTGGCGAAGAAGAACACCTTGACGAACAGCCACGGCGCGCCACCCTTCCAGATCCAGTCGACCAGCGGCGACACAGTGCCCGGATCGACCCAGCCCTGGATCGGGCTCAGCCAGCCACCGAGGAAGAAGATCGAGATCAGGAAGCTGATCAGGATCATGTTCGCGTACTCGGCCAGGAAGAACAGCGCGAACGCGCCGCCCGAGTACTCGACCATGTGGCCAGCGACGATTTCCGACTCGCCTTCCACCACGTCGAACGGCGCACGGTTGGTCTCGGCCACGCCGGACACCCAGTACACGACGAACAGCGGGAACAGCGGAATCAGGAACCAGTCGAAGAAGCCGGAACTGCCGGCCTGGGCCATCACGATGTTGCTCAGGTTCAGGCTGCCCGAAGCGATCATGACGCCGACCAGGGCGAAGCCCATCGCGATTTCGTAGCTGATCATCTGCGCCGAGGCACGCATCGCACCCAGGAACGCATACTTCGAGTTGGACGCCCAGCCGGCCAGGATGATGCCGTAGATGCCCAGCGAGGTCATCGCCAGCAGGTACAGCAGGCCGGCATTGGCGTTGGACAGCACGATCTGCGAATCGAACGGAATCACCGCCCAGGCCGCGAACGCCGGGGCCAGGGTGATCAGCGGTGCCAGCAGGTAGATCGCCTTGTTGGCGTTGCTCGGCTGGACCACTTCCTTGAACAGCAGCTTGAAGACGTCGGCGAAGGCCTGGAAGATGCCCATGCCCACGTACATCGGGCCATGGCGGACGTGCATCCAGCCGATCAGCTTGCGTTCCCAGACCACGTAGAAGGCCACCGAGACGATCACCGGTACGGTGATCACCAGGATCTTCAGGATGATCCAGAGCAGCGCGCCGATGTCACCGAGGCCGAGCAGCCACTGGTGCAGCGGATCGACCGCGTTCAACAGCAATTCGTTCATGCAGCCACCACCGTTACGCGAGCGGCACCCAGCGGCGCGGTCGCGCCGTGGCCCGATTCAATCCAGACCGAACCCGCAGCGACGCGGGCGTCGACCACCACCGGCAGGGTGGCGCGACCGGCATCGGTGCCGACCTTGGCCATCTGCCCTTCCTGCAGCTGCAGGCGTGCGGCATCTTCCGTGTTGAGGACGATGCGCGGGGCGTTGTTCAGCGGATGCGACTGCAGCGCCGGAGCGCGGCGGACCACGGCATCGGTGCGGTAGATCGCCGCCGTCGAGGCCACTTCCAGGCCTTCGCCTGCAACGGCCGGCTGGGCCGACGCAGCCACGGTGACCGATACCGGTGCCAGGCTGGCACGCAGGCCCGCCAGATCGATGAAGTCGAAACCGGCCACCGCCAGCTCACCGCCCAGCGCACGCAGGACGCGCCAGCCTTCACGGGCCTCGCCCGGCAGCTTGCCACCGGCACGGGCCGACTGTTCGCGGCCATCGAGGTTGGTCAGGGTGGCGTCGATTTCCGGCAGCGCACCGATCGGCAGGATCACATCGGCGACGTCGCGGGTCGAGGCGCAGGCGAAGTGGCTGAACGCCACGACCTGGGCACCGGCCAGCGCCTTGCGCGCGGCAGGCGCATCGGCAAAGTCCAGGCCCGGCTCCAGGCCGTACACCACGTAGGCCTGGCGCGGCTGCGCCAGCATCGCGGCGACGTCCCTGCCGGCCGGCAGCACGCCCGCACGGGTCAGGCCGACGGCATTGGCGCCCTGCGGAATGCGGCACAGGCGGGCACCGGTGGCGGTGGCGAAATCACGCGCGGCGGCGCGGATCGCGGCAGCCTGCGGGTGGTTCTCGGCGATGGCACCGACGATCAGCACGGTCTTGCTGCCACCCTGCACCGCCGAACGCAGCTCGGCGTTGGCCAGGGCATCGACGAACTGCGACGGTGCGACGATCTGCTTGCCGGCGATGCTGAAGGCGAAGTCGAAGTCGACCGGGTTGACGACGTGGATCTTCGCGCCGTGCTGGGTCTGCGCCTTGCGCAGGCGGGCATGCAGCAGCGGCAGTTCATGGCGGATGTTGCTGCCCAGAACCACGATGCGGTCAGCGCCTTCGATCTCCGCCAGCGGCAGGCCGAACACTTCGGCGGTGGCGGCGTCGGAGAAATCGCGGTTGTTGATGCGGTGATCGATATTGCCCGAACCCAGGCCCTTGGCCAGGCGCGCCAGCAGAGCGCCCTCCTCGTTGGAGGTCGACGGGTGCACCAGCACGCCCAGGGTGTCGCCCTGGTTCGCCTTGAGGATGTCGGCGGCAGCGGCCAGGCCTTCCGCCCAGCTCACTTCCTTCCACTCGCCGTTGACCTTGCGCAGCGGCTTGACCGCACGGTCTTCGCTGTACAGGCCCTGGTGCGAGTAGCGGTCGCGGTCGGACAGCCAGCATTCGTTGACCGCTTCGTTGTCGCGCGGCACAGAACGCAGCACTTCACCGCGGCGCACATGCAGGAACAGGTTCGACCCCATCGCGTCGTGGTAACCCAGCGACTCGCGCGCGGTCAGCTCCCACGGACGGGCACGGAACTGGAACACCTTGTTGGTCAGCGCGCCGACCGGGCAGACGTCGACGACGTTGCCGGACAGTTCGGTGGTCAGGGGCTTGCCGTCGTAGGTACCGATCTGCAGGTTCTCGCCGCGGTACATGCCACCCAGTTCATAGGTGCCCGCCACTTCGGCGGTGAAACGGACGCAGCGGGTGCACTGGATGCAGCGGGTCATCTCGGTGGCGACCAGCGGACCCATGTCCTCGTCCGGGACCACGCGCTTGCGCTCGTTGAAGCGGCTGACCGAACGGCCATAGCCCAGCGACACGTCCTGCAGCTCGCACTCGCCGCCCTGATCGCAGATCGGGCAGTCCAGCGGATGGTTGATGAGCAGGAACTCCATCACCGAGCGCTGGAACTTCAGCGCCTTCTCGCTGCGGGTGGCGACCTTCATGCCGTCCATCACCGGCGTGGCGCAGGCCGGCGCCGGCTTCGGCGACTTCTCCACGTCCACCAGGCACATGCGGCAGTTGGCGGCGATCGGCAGCTTCTCGTGGTAGCAGAAGCGCGGAATCGGAATGCCGGCCTTGTCGGCGGCCTGGATGATCATCGAACCCTTGGGCACGACCAGGGACTTGCCATCGATCTCGATGGTCACATGGTCCGGTGGCACGTTCGGGTTTACGGGTTGCGCGCTCATGCGGCGGCTGCCTCCACCTTCTTGCCGTCAACCATCGAATGACCGTTGACGATGTAGTACTCGAATTCGTCCCAGAACTGGCGCAGGAAGCCCTGGATGGGCCATGCCGCCGCTTCGCCGAACGCACAGATGGTGTGGCCTTCGATCTGGCCGGCCACCGCCTTCAGCTGGTGCAGGTCTTCCATCGTGGCCTTGCCGGCGACGATGCGCTCGAGCACGCGGTGCATCCAGCCGGTGCCTTCACGGCACGGCGTGCACTGGCCGCAGGATTCCTTGTGGAAGAACTGGCTGATGCGGCAGGCGAACTTGACGCAGCACACGCTGTCATCCAGCACCACGACCGCCCCGGAACCCAGGCCGGAGCCCAGCGCACGGATGGTGTCGTAGTCCATCGGCAGGCCCTTCAGCTCCGCCGCGGTGAGCACCGGCATGGAGACGCCGCCCGGAATCGCACCCTTCAGGGTACGGCCCGGGCGCAGGCCACCGGCCATTTCCAGCAGCTCGTCGAAGGTGGTGCCGAGCGGCACTTCAAAGTTGCCGCCGTTCTGCACGCAGCCGGAGACCGAGAAGCACTTCGGGCCGCCATTGGCGGTCCGGCTCAGGCCCTTGAACCACTCCGGACCGTTGCGGATGATCGCCGGCACCGAGCCGTAGGTCTCGGTGTTGTTGATCGTCGACGGCTTGCCGTACAGGCCGAAGTTGGCCGGGAACGGCGGCTTGTAGCGCGGCTGTCCCTTCTTGCCTTCCAGCGATTCCATCAGCGCGGTTTCTTCGCCGCAGATGTAGGCACCGGCACCGAGAGCACCGTAGATGTCGATGTCCACGCCTGAGCCCAGCACGTTCTTGCCCAGCCAGCCGTTCGCGTAGGCGTCGGCCAGGGCCTGTTCGAAGTGCTCGAAGGGCTCGTGGTGGAACTCGCCGCGCAGGTAGTTGTAGCCCACGGTCGAACCGGTGGCGTAGCAGGCGATCGCCATGCCTTCCACCACCGAATGCGGGTTGTAACGCAGGATGTCGCGATCCTTGCAGGTGCCCGGCTCGGATTCATCCGAATTGCAGAGGATGTACTTCTGCATGTTGCCCTTGGGCATGAAGGACCACTTCAGGCCGGTCGGGAAGCCTGCGCCACCGCGGCCGCGCAGGCCGGAGGCCTTGACCATCTCGATGACCTGCTCCGGCGGGATCTTCTCTTCGAGGATCTTGCGCAGGGCGGCGTAGCCACCGGTCTTGAGGTAGCTTTCGTACGACCACGGAGTGTCGTAATGCAGGGTGGTGTAGACCACCTGGTGCGGCAGCGGCGCGGGACCGACCGGGCCATTGGATTCGTGGTGATGTGCCATGCCCTTACTCCAGCCCGTCCAGCAGCTCGTCGACCTTTTCCAGGGTCAGACGCTCATGGTAGTGACCGTTGATGACCATCATCGGCGCACCGCCGCAGCCGGCCAGGCACTCTTCCTCGCGCTTGAGGTAGACGCGGCCGTCCGGGGTCGATTCGCCGTGCTTGATGCCCAGCTTCTTCTCGCAGTGGCGCACGATGTCCTCGGCGCCATTGAGCCAGCAGCTGATGTTGGTGCAGATGGCCACGTTGTTGCGGCCCACCTTCTCGGTCTCGAACATCGAGTAGAAGCTGGCGACCTCGTAGGCCCACACCGGCGGCAGGTCCAGGTACTTGGCCACGCCGGCGATCAGCTCGTCGGTCAGCCAGCCCTCATTCTGCTCCTGGGCCGCATGCAGGCCCTGCAGCACGGCAGAGCGCTTGCGGTCCGGCGGGAACTTGGACAGCCAGTGATCGATGTGAGCGCGGGTCTTGTCGCTCAGCACCACCATCGGGTCGACGTCGCGCGCCGCCTCGAAATTACCTGTCGCCTTCATCGGCCGACCTCAGCGAAATGCATAACGTGAAATTCCAGGAACTGCGGCGCCGGCTTGCGCCGGCTGCCTGCAGCAGGCGTTGGCGTGGCAGACGGCATTACCGGTCAACCTCGCCGAACACCAGATCGTAGGTACCGATCATCGCCACCACGTCGGCCAGCATGTGGCCGCGCACGACCGAGTCGATCGAGGACAGGTGGGCGAAGCCCGGCGCACGCAGGTGCACGCGGAAGGGCTTGTTGGCGCCGTCGGAAACCAGGTAGCAGCCGAACTCGCCCTTCGGGGCCTCCACCGCCGAGTAGGTCTCGCCGGCCGGCACACAGTAGCCTTCGCTGAACAGCTTGAAGTGGTGGATCAGCGCTTCCATGTCGTCCTTCATGTCCTCGCGGCTGGGCGGAGCGACCTTGAAGTTCTTGACCATGACCGGGCCGGGGTTGGCCTTCAGCCATGCCACGCACTGCTTGATGATGCGGTTGGACTCGCGCATCTCGGCGACGCGGACCAGATAACGGTCGTAGCAGTCGCCTTCCTTGCCCAGCGGAATGTCGAAATCAACGGCATCGTACTTGGCATACGGACGCTTCTTGCGCAGGTCCCAGGCGACGCCCGAACCGCGCAGCATGACGCCGGTCATGCCCCACTGGTGCGCCAGTTCCGGAGTGACCACTCCGATGCCGACGGTGCGCTGCTTCCAGATGCGGTTGTCGGTCAGCAGGGTTTCGTATTCATCGACGCGACCCGGGAACTCATTGGTGAAGTTCTCCAGGAAATCCAGCAGCGAGCCCTCGCGCGAAGCATTGAGCTGCTTCAGCGCCTTGCCCTTGTGCCAACGGGATTCCTTGTACTTCGGCATGTGGTCCGGCAGGTCGCGGTAGACACCGCCCGGACGGTAGTACGCCGCGTGCATGCGCGCGCCGGAAACCGCTTCGTAGCAGTCCATCAGCTCTTCGCGCTCGCGGAAGGCATACAGCATCACCGCCATCGCGCCCAGGTCGAGCGCGTTGGAACCCAGCCACATCAGGTGGTTGAGGATGCGGGTGATCTCGTCGTACATGGTACGGATGTACTGCGCACGCTCCGGCGCCTCGATCCCCATCAGGGTCTCGATCGCGCGCACGTAGGCGTGCTCGTTGCACATCATCGACACGTAATCCAGGCGATCCATGTAACCGATCGACTGGTTGAACGGCTTGGACTCGGCCAGCTTCTCGGTACCACGATGCAGCAGGCCGACGTGCGGGTCGGCGCGCATGATGGTCTCGCCGTCCATCTCCAGGATCAGGCGCAGCACGCCATGCGCGGCCGGATGCTGCGGGCCGAAGTTCATGGTGTAGTTGCGGATTTCCTGCCGGCTTTCGGCGGCATTGCTGGCGAACGCTTCGCCGGCCTGGTGTACGTGGCTCACTTCACTGCCTCCTGCGCGCGCTCGCCGGCTGCGGTCTGCAGACGGGCGTCGTCGCGGATCACGCGCGGCACGCCGACACGCGGCTCCACCGAGGTGACCGGTTCGTAGATCACGCGCTTCTTTTCTTCGTCGTAGCGCACTTCGACATTGCCGATCAGCGGGAAGTCCTTGCGGAACGGATGGCCGACGAAACCGTAGTCGGTCAGGATCCGGCGCAGGTCCGGGTGGCCTTCGAAGATCACGCCATACAGATCGAACGCTTCGCGCTCGAACCAGTTCAGGCCCGGCCAGATGCCGGTCAGCGAGGACACCACCGGCAGCGCTTCGTCAGGTGCGAAGCAGCGCAGGTGCATCATCAGGTTGTGCTGGTACGAGCGCAGCTGCGCCACCACGGCAAAGCGCTGGGTCGGCATGTGCTGCGGGCGGGCGCCTTCGGCACTCTCCTCGCTGGGGAACTCGCCCCACGCGAAGCGGCCCTGCGCCTTGCCCTCGACGCCGCGGCTGAAGCCGTGCGAGGACACGTCGGCGGTGTCCCATTCGTCGGAGCCATAGCCCAGGTAGTCCACGCCGCAGAGGTCCACGGCCTGCTCGAAACCAAACTCGTCACGCAGCGCCAGGGCGGTGGCGTGCCACTCGGCGGCAGGCACTTCCAGCGTCACTTCGCCGCGGGGTTCGACCACGATGACCTTCGCACCAGCGAAACGTGCGGAGAGTCGGTCGATGAAGGATGCTTGCTCTGCCATGGGGGCTTGGCGCGCTCTTGTCAGGTGAAGGGGTCAGCGGGCGATGGTCTGTGTACGCCAGATCTTCTTCTGCAGCTGCAGGATCCCGTACACCAGCGCCTCGGCGGTCGGCGGGCAGCCCGGGACGTAGACGTCCACCGGCACCACGCGATCACAGCCGCGCACGACAGAATAGGAATAGTGGTAATAACCACCGCCGTTGGCACAGCTGCCCATGGAGATCACCCACTTGGGGTCGGGCATCTGGTCGTAGACCTTGCGCAGTGCCGGGGCCATCTTGTTGACCAGCGTACCGGCGACGATCATCACGTCGGACTGGCGCGGCGACGGGCGGAACACCACGCCGTAGCGGTCCAGGTCCAGGCGCGCGGCGCCGGCGTGCATCATCTCCACGGCACAGCAGGCCAGGCCAAAAGTCATCGGCCACATCGAGCCGGTACGCGCCCAGTTCAGCAGGGCGTCGACGCTGGTGGTGACGAAGCCTTTTTCCAGCAGCGGGTTGTCGCCTTCCGGCCGCAGGATGTCATCAACCCGCCCTTCCGGGGTCGGATTGTTCATCAGGCCATCGAGCGTCTGAATCACTCCCATTCCAGCGCTCCCTTCTTCCAGACGTAAATGAAACCGAGGAACAGCATGCCGACGAACAGGCCCATGGTGACCAGCGAACGGGCACCCAGCTCCATGAAGACCTGGGTCCACGGCACGATGAAGATGATTTCCAGGTCGAAGACGATGAACTGGATCGCGATCAGGTAATAGCGCACATCGAACTTCATGCGCGCGTCTTCGAACGCCTCGAAGCCGCACTCGTACGGCGAGAGCTTTTCCAGATCAGGGCGGCGGGGACCGAGGAGTCGGCCGACCAGCATCAGCACGACGCCGATACCGGTGGCAACGATCAGAAACAGCAGAGACGGCAAATATTCGGCCAGCACAGCGATTCTCTCTTGCCTCTGCCGCTGCGCCTGCAGGCGCTTTGGCATGGGGGAGTGGACGGGAATCGCCCTGGCGCATTGCGCGCCAGGTGAACCCGCTTTACTTACAAATGGTGCCCAAGAGGGGACTCGAACCCCTACGACTTGCGTCGCTACCACCTCAAGGTAGTGCGTCTACCAATTCCGCCACCTGGGCAAACGATCACATCAGACTATCTTCCCGATGCGCCGCGTATTGTAACCGGCTTCAGTCTTTCTGGGAGCCTTCCGACGGCTTTTCTTCACCAGAAACCGAAGATTCCGCCTGAGCCGGCACAGTCGCCGCCGGAACCGGGGCTGCCGGGACCTCATCGGCCTTCGGAACGGCCGGCAGTTCGCCTGCAGGGGCGGCCGGAGCGCTGGCCGCCGGGGCGGACATCAGGCCCAGGTCCTGCTCGGCGGCAGGACGGCTGCCGTGGCCGGCATACCAGGCCATGAAGAGGCTGATGCCGAAGAACACCACGGCCAGCCACTTGGTCGACTTGGACAGGAAGTTCGAGGCGCCACGCGCACCGAACACCGTTCCCGAGGCACCGGCACCAAAGCCCGAACCAGCCGCTGCGCCCGAGCCACGCTGCATCAGGATCAGCGCGATCATGGCTACGGCAACCAGCACGTAGACGACATTGAGGATCAACATCAGCATTGGAAATCCGCCCTCGGACAATACTTCTAGGATTTAGTTCGCGGCCGCCGCCTTCGCGATGGCCAGGAAGTCCGCGGCCACCAGGGAGGCGCCGCCGACCAGCCCACCATCGACATCCGGCTGCGCGAACAGTTCCCCGGCATTGTCGGGCTTCACGCTGCCGCCGTAAAGAATGGGCAGTGAATCAGCGATTCTAGCATCGATGCGCGCGACTTCGCCACGGATGAACGCGTGCACCTGCTGCGCCTGCTCCTTGCTTGCGGTGCGGCCGGTGCCGATCGCCCAGACCGGCTCGTAGGCGACCACGGCGCTGGCGAAACCGTCGGCGCCGACGAGATCCAGCACCGGCGCCAGCTGGCTGGCGATGACCGCTTCGGTCTGTCCGGCCTCGCGCTGCTCCAGGGTCTCCCCCACGCACAGCACCGGCACCAGGCCGGCATGCAGGGCAGCGGCGAACTTGCGGGCAACCAGTTCGCTGCTCTCGTGGTGGTACTGGCGACGCTCGGAATGTCCAACCAGGCCGTAACGGGCACCGACCTCGTGCAGCATGGCCGCGCACACTTCGCCGGTGTAGGCCCCCTTCTCGTTGCTGCTCACGTCCTGGGCACCGAAGGTCATGCCGGTCGCGCCGAACTCCTCGACCAGCTCGCCCAGGTACGGCAGCGGCGGCAGGATGACGACATCGACCCCGTCCAGCGGCAGCCCCGCAGCCACCTGCCCCAGCAGTTCATTGGCGAATTGACGGCTGCCATGCAGCTTCCAGTTTCCGGCGACGATCTTGCGGCGCATGAGCGGGTGGCTCCTGTGTGAAGTCAGCCGGTCATGATACCCGTTACGGCAAAAATCCGTTTCCGTGTAAGCGGTTACATGGATTTCCAGCCAACGGCGCGGCCCCTCGTGGCGGGGGTGGGGTTGGTCGCGGGGAGCCCCGGGTAGTTGATCGGCCTGGCCGGGCGGGCGGGACTGCGCAGGGGACGCTGCAAGTACGTCCCTGTAAGCTCGATCGCCGCATCCATGCGGCTCACGCCCCTGCGCAGCCCCACCCGCCCGGCTTCTGACACATTCCGGCGGTTCCGCCCGCCACGGAAAGAGAAAAGAAGATCAAAGGCAAAAGCGGCATTGCGGGTGGCTGCCGGGGTCAGATCCGGATCTGACCCCTGCCCCACCCCGGTGCGACAGATCTCATCCATCCGTCACCGGGAAACTGTCGAAGGCGGGGAGGTGTCGGATGGCGGGGTGTCCGCGGCATGGATGCCGCGGCCAAGCCCCCAGGGATGGGTTTACGGCGTCCCCGCCATCCGACGCCTCCCCGCCCCCCACGGAACATCCCAGAGCCGCTTTGGCTTTGGCTCGCCGGGCACGGCCCGGCGCTACCCGTAATGGAAAGGCCGCCTCGCGGCGGCCTTTTCATTACTTCAGCTTGATCTCGCGCAGGCGTTCCTCGAGGAAGCCGTGGGCGGTGATCGGCTCCGGATACCGGCTCGGGTTCTCCGGGGTGATGCAGGACGGCAGCACGTCGATCAGGAAGTCCGGGTTCGGGTGCAGGAAGAACGGCACCGAGTAGCGCGGCTGGCGGGCCAGCTCGCCCGGGGGATTGACCACGCGATGGATGGTGGAGGGATACACGTGATTGGTCAGGCGCTGCAGCATGTCGCCGATGTTGACCACGATGGTGTCCGCATCCGACGTGAACGGCACCCACTTGCCATCGTGCGACTGCACCTCCAGGCCCGCCGCACTGGCACCAACCAGCAGGGTGATGAAGTTGATGTCGCCATGCGCACCGGCACGCACGTTGGGAATGTCGTCGGTGGTGATCGGCGGGTAATGGATCGGGCGCAGGATCGAGTTGCCGAAATTGGTCTTGTCGGCGAAGAAATCCTCCGGCAGGCCGATGTGCAGCGCCAGCGCCGACAGCACGCGCGACCCGAGGTTGTCCAGCGCCTGGTACAGGCCGTAGCCCCGCTCACGGAAGCCCTCGACCTCGGTCGGCCACAGGTTCGGCGGCATCACGTCGCGGTACCTGGAGTCGTCGCCGATCTCCCGGCCGATGTGCCAGAACTCCTTCAGATCGAAGTGCTTGGACCCCTTCGCGGTTTCCACGCCGAACGGGGTATAGCCGCGTGCACCGCCGCCGCCAGCCACGTGGTACTTCCGCTTGATCTCCTCCGGCAGGGCGAAGAAGGCCTTGAAGACATCGTAGGCCGCGTCGATGTCGGCCTGCGGAATGCCGTGGTTGCGGATGCCCGCGAATCCCCATTGGCGATAGGCCGCCCCCAGCTCGGCCACGAAGGCCTCGCGGTCGCTGTCAAAACGGGTGATGTCGAGGGTCGGGATCTGGCTCACAGCGGTTCCTGGCTTGTCATTGGGTCTGGAGGGCCGCCGCATTCAGGGCCCACCTGAACATTGTGACAGATCGCCCGCAGGTCGACACCGATACGTTGAAACAAACCGATACAATGCGCGACCCGCGCGCGGATCCGCCGGCCGCGGCGGCGCCGCCCCCTTGTCCCGCTCCTGCTGAACACGTACCGACGATGCCCTCCGCTCCACCCGCCGCCGATCCAGCTTCCCGACCCGGTTGTACCCAGCACTGGCGCCGGCTGGCCTGGTGGTCCTTGTTCGTGGCGGCGAACGCCGTACTGGCAGCCGTCATCACCCTGGGCAACGTGCCGCTGCGGGACAACCCCGGCGGCCCCGTCGGCCTGGCGTATCTGGCCGTTGCCCTGCCCGGCCACCTGCTGGCGTTCGGCGCGCTGGCCGGCCTGCTGCCGCTGCTGCTCGGTCTGTGGGCCCGCAGCGCGCGTCCTCTGAGCATCGGCGCGGTGGTGCTGCAGGGCCTGTGGCTGTGCCTGCTGCTGGTCGATGCCAAGGTGTTCGCGCTGTACCGCTTCCACCTCAATGCCATGGTGGCGAACATGGTGTTCGGCGGCGCGCTGCACGATCAGGTCGCGCTGTCGTGGAAGACCTGGCTGCAGGCGATCGCCCTCGTATCGGCCATCTTCGCCGCCGAAGCCCTGCTGGCGTGGGCCTGCTGGAAGCTGCTGCCCGCCCTGCCCCGACGGCGCCACGTCCTGCAGGCATGGACACTGGTCATCCTGCTGATGGCAGGTGGCCAGGTGGCGACCGCCTATTACGATGCACGCGGCGAGCGTGACGTGATCAGCCAGTGGAACTACCTGCCCTGGGCGCAGCCGATCACCGCCAAGAGCTTCATGCGTCGCCTGGGCGTGGTCAGCCAGCAGCAGGCGGGCCTGCCCGCCCCCCGCCATGCCCAGCTGCACTACCCGCTGCATCCGCTGCGCTGCCAGAGCCACCAGCGGCCGAACGTGCTGATGGTGGTACTCGAATCACTCCGCCACGATGTGCTGACGCCACAGATCATGCCGAACACCACGGCATTGGCGCAGTCCTCCCGCGTTTACGAGCATCACTTCAGCACCGGCAACGCCACCCGCTACGGCCTGTTCGGCCTGCTCTACGGACTTCCCGGTGGCTACTGGGCAAGCATGCTTGACGAGCAGCGTGGCTCGCAGCTGTTCCAGGTCCTGGGACAGCAGGGCTATGACCTGCACCTGTACGGCAGCGCGCCGATGTACAGCCCGGAATTCGACCGCACCGTGTTCGCCGATGTCCGTGACCAGCTGCACCAGGGGCCGTCGGCACTGAAGCCCGATGGCCGCGACCGTGCCATCGTCGCGTCGCTGCAGCAGGACATCCGTAACAGCCAGGCCGCGCAGCGCCCGTGGTTCGGTTTCGTGTTCCTCGACTCCACCCACGCGCCCTACCACCTGCCGGCCGACTATCCGCCCCTGGCCACGCCGATGGCCGCGGACATCGACTTCCTCAAGTTCGGGCCGGACCACGATCCGACGCCGGAACTGAACCGCTATCACACCTCCGTCCACTACGCCGACAGCCTGGTCGGATCGCTGCTCGATACCCTGCGTGCGCAGGGCCTGGAGCAGGACACCATCGTGCTGGTCACTGGCGATCACGCAGAGGAGTTCAACGACCTCGCGCTGAACTACTGGGGCCACAACGGCAACTTCTCCGACTACCAGTTGCAGGTGCCGTTCGTGCTGCACTGGCCGGGCGAGGCCAGCGGCCGTGATGCGCGCACCAGCTCGCATGAGGACTGGGTGCCCACGCTGATGCGGCACGCCCTGGGCTGCGAGAACCCGCTGGCCGACTACAGCACCGGCCAGGATCTGCTGGCGGCCCCGGAAGGGCTCCGTGCCCTGGTGGTGGAGAGCTGGTCGCAGCGCGCCGTCCGCCACGGCGATGCCCTCTACGTGTTCGACAAGTTCGGCAATGCCACCGCGCTGGATCGGCACTATCGCCCACTGCCACAACAGGCGCCGGACGCAGCCGCGATCCGTTCCGCCTGGGAAGCGCTGACGCGCTTCCGCAATCGTTGATATCAAGGATCGAGTCCGCATGAAACGTTCGCTGCGCATCCTGCACACCGAAGCCGCCAAGGGAATGGGCGGGCAGGAGATCTACATCTTCCGCCACATGCAGGCCATGCGCGCGCGCGGCCACGACGTCTCGCTGCTGTGCCAGCCCGAGGCACGGCTGGCGCAGCTGGCGCGCGATGACGGCTTCACCGTGCATACGCTGCGCATGGGAGGGCTGGCGCGCCTGCTGCGCGGCATCTGGTCGGTTTCGCGCCTGGTGCGCCGCGAACGCTATGACGTGGTGAACACCACCAGCCGTCGCGACGCCTTGATTGCCGCCGCCGGCGCCCGCCTCGGCGGTGCGCCGCTGGTGGTGCGCTCGCGCCACCTGATGAGTCCGGTCAACTCGCTGCTGACCTATACCGGCCTGCCGCACCGGGTGCTGACCGTCAGCAGCTTCGTCAAGCAGCTGCTGGCCGACCGTGGCATTCCCGCTGAGCGCATCGGCATCGTGCCGCCGATCGCGGTTCCACCGCGCTGGACCGATATCCGCAAGGAAGATCCGTGGCAGTGCCTGCAGGACGTGCGTGCCGAAGTCCGTGCCGAGCTCGGCTTCGGCGAACAGGACATCGTGGTCGGCTGCGTGGCGGTGCTGCGCGAGCCCAAGGGCCATGCCGATCTGCTGCAGGCAATGGTGCCGCTGTGCAAGGCCAATCCGAACCTGCACCTGGTGGTGATCGGCGACGGGCAGCCGGTGATGGAGCGCCTGCAGGCGATGTGCGCCGAGCACGGCCTGCAGTCGCAGGTCCACCTGCTCGGCTACCGCGACGGCGCCTGCCGGCTGATGGCCGGCTTCGATATCTTCGCCCTCGCCTCGCACAAGGAAGCCGCCGGCACCGTGTTCCTGGAAGCGGCGTACGTCGGCGTGCCGATCGTGGCGACGCGGGTTGGTGGCGTGCCGGAGATGGTCGTGGACGGCAGCAATGCGATCCTCACCCGGCTGGGCGACAATGCTGCCCTGACAGGCGCTCTGCGCCTGCTGGTGGACGATCCGGAACGGCGCCGGCAGATGGGCCGTGCCGGCTGGGAATGGATGCGCGCTGCGCACCGCTTCACACCCACCGGCCACGGCGAGACCACCGAACACTACTACCGCCAGTGGCTGAAGGAGCTGGGACATGGCTGATGCCCGAACCGTACCGGTGCTGATGCACCATCACGTCAGTCCGTCGCCCGGCATGATCACGGTGTCGCCGGAGAATTTCGAAAGCCAGATTGCCTGGCTGGCCAACAGTGGCTGGACCTCACTGACACTGGAGCAGTACGCCGGGTTCCTGGCCGGCAGGCCGGTGCCGCGCCGGTCGATCGTCATCACCTTCGACGATGGCTACCTGGACAACTGGGTCTACGCGCATCCGATCCTGCAGAAGTACGGCATGCACGCGGTGGTGTTCGTGGTCACCGGATGGATGGGCGAAGGCCCGGTGCGGCCGCATGCAGGCCTGCCCGGCGCGGTACTGCCGGCAACGCCGGACCATCGCGGCTGCGAGGCCGCCATCTACGAGCAGGGGCGCAGCGACGATGTGATGATGCGCTGGAGCGAAGCGCGCGCGGCGATCGACGCGGGCACCTTCGAGGTGCATTGCCATACCCACACCCATACACGCTGGTTGCGCCGCGACGACCTGGACCGCGCGCAGCGCCGGGCCGGCATCAGCAACGACCTGGCACTCTCGCGCCAGGTCCTGCAGGACAAGCTGGGCGAAGTTTCGGACACATTGTGCTGGCCGTACGGTGACTTCGACGATGACCATGTCGAAGTCGCGCGCGAGCAGGGGTTCCGTTACCTGCATACCACCCACCCGTTCGGCCGCAACGTGATCGGCGGCGATCCCGAACGCATCTACCGCTTCGCGATCCGCAACCGGCCGGCCAGCTGGTTGCGCAAGCGCATCGCGCAGAGCTACAACCCGTTGATCGCGCCGCTGTTCAACGGCTTCAAGGCCCGCCAGAAGAAGATGGTGCCGGGCCCCTGAGTCCGCCTCGGCCCAGCAGCGGCCCTCTGAACAGAAAACGCCCCGGTCGTCCGGGGCGTTGTCCGTTGCGGAACCACCTGCGGGCTCAGGCCGCGGCGGCGGCCTTCACTGCGGCCGACAGGCGATCCAGCGTGTCCTGCATCAGTGTTGCGTCATCGGCCTCGACCGTCACCCGCACCACCGGCTCGGTGCCGGACGGGCGCAGGAATGCGCGCCCACGGCCGGCCACGGCCTGCTGCGCCTCCAGCAGTGCCGACTGCACGCTTTCGGCCTGCACGGTAGTCTTGGCCGAGACATTGCCCAACCGCACGTTCACCGTCTTCTGCGGGACCTTCACCAGCGGCTGCAACGCCTGCCGCAGCGTCTGTCCGCTGCTGCGCAGCGCAAGCAGCACCTGCAGCGCACTGACGATGCCGTCACCGGTCGTGGCCCGGTCCAGGCACAGCAGATGGCCCGAGGCTTCGCCACCGAGCACGCCGTCACCTTCGATCAGCGCCTGGTGCACGTAGCGGTCGCCGACGTTGCTGCGCTGGAACGGGATCTGCAGGTCGGCCAGCGCCTTCTCCAGTCCATAGTTGCTCATCAGCGTGCCGACCACCGGCCCACGCAGGCGACCTTCCGCCTGCCAGGTGCGTGCCAGGATGTACAGCAGGTCATCGCCGTCGACCGGATTGCCCTGGTCGTCAGCCATCAGCACGCGATCGCCGTCACCGTCGAAGGCGATGCCGAGATCGGCACGGGTCTCGCGGACCTTGGCGGCGAGGTTGTCGATATGGGTCGAACCGACGCCGGCATTGATGTTCACCCCGTTCGGCTCGGCACCGATGCCGATGACCTCGGCACCCAGCTCGCGGAACAGCAGCGGGGCGATCTGGTAGGTGGCACCATGCGCGCAGTCCAGCACCAGACGTACGCCACGCAGATCGAACGCACGCGGCACGCTGGCCTTGCAGAACTCGATGTAGCGGCCTACCGCCTCGCGCGCGCGCGACGCCTTGCCCAGCCGCTCCGATTCGGCCGTGGTGAACGGCACGTCCAGTGCGGCTTCCAGCGCCAGTTCGGTGGCGTCGTCCAGTTTCTCGCCCTGTGCGGAGAAGAACTTGATGCCGTTGTCGTAATGCGGGTTGTGCGAAGCACTGATGACGATGCCTGCATCAACGCCCAAGGTGCGGGTCAGGAACGCCACCGCCGGGGTGGGCATCGGGCCGAGCAGCTGCACATCGGTGCCGGCAGCGACCAGGCCCGCCTCCAGCGCCGCCTCGAACATGTAGCCGGAAATGCGGGTGTCCTTGCCGATCACCACGATCGGGCGGCGCCCGTCATGGCCGTGCCGGGCCACCAGCACGCGGCCCAATGCATTGCCCAGGCGCAGCACGAAGTCGGCCGAGATCGCTCCCTCACCGACACGTCCGCGGATGCCATCAGTACCGAAGTACTTGCGGCCTCCCATCAAGCCACCTCCGGCGCCGGCTGGCGGCCCAGCATCGCCAGCAGGTCGGACAGGCGGTCACGCATTTCGCGGCGGTCGCAGATCTGGTCGATGGCACCATGCTCCAGCAGGAATTCCGAACGCTGGAAACCTTCCGGCAGTTTTTCGCGCACGGTCTGTTCGATCACGCGCGGGCCGGCGAATCCGATCAGCGCCTGCGGCTCGGCAATGTTGATGTCACCCAGCATCGCGAACGAGGCCGATACGCCACCGGTGGTGGGATGGGTCAGCACCGAGATGTACGGCAGGCCGGCTTCACGCAGCTTGCCCAGCGCAGCCGAGGTCTTGGCCATCTGCATCAGCGAGAACAGGCCTTCCTGCATGCGCGCGCCGCCACTGGCGGAGAAGCAGACGTAAGGCGCGCCGATCTCCACGGCAGCCTCGGCCGCCAGCGAGAAGCGCTCGCCGACCACCGAACCCATCGAACCGCCCATGAAGGCGAAATCGAACGAGGATGCGACCAGCGGACGGCCCTTGAGCAGGCCGCGCATGGCGATCAGCGCGTCGTACTCGCCGGTGTTCTTCTGCGCGATCTTGATGCGCTCGCTGTACTTCTTCTGGTCCTTGAACTTCAACAGGTCGGTCGGCCCCAGGCGCGCACCGATCTCGGTGGTGCTGTCCGCATCGAACAGCGCGGCCAGGCGCGCGCGCGCGCGGATCGCCATGTGGTGACCGCACTTCGGGCAGACTTCCAGGTTCTCTTCCAGTTCCGGCCGGTACAGCGCGCTGCCGCAGTTGCTGCACTTTTCCCACAGGCCCTCGGGGACGCTGCGCTTCTTGCTGGGGGTGTTGTCGGTGCGGATGCCGGACGGCATCAACTTGCTGAGCCAACTCATGCGGGAGGACACTTCCGTTCAGGGCGGCCCGGGGGCCGCAAAGGCGGACAGTCTAGCTCCGCTTTCCCCGCCCGTGCACCCCTTGCCGGCCTGTGGGCGGCGGCGGAAAAACCATGCTGGGACGTACGTTTAGCGCAGGCAGCGCCGGGCCACGCCCGGCGGATACGCCGTAGCGCGCACCGTCGGGCATGGCCGGGCGCTGCCGTCAGGCGTCCAGGGCCTGGCGCAGGGGCGCCAGGAATGCGTGCGCCCGCTGGGCCGCCTCTTCGGCCGAGGTCGCTTCGGCCAGTGCCGCGACCAAGGCGCTGCCCACCACCACACCGTCTGCCTCGCGCGCCATGGCCGCCGCACTGGCGGCATCGCGGATGCCGAAGCCGGCCACCACCGGGACCGTGGCCCGTTCACGCAGCGCCTGCAGGCGTACGCTGGCGGCCTCGCTGTCGAGGCGGTCGGACGCACCGGTGACACCGGCAAAACTGACGTAGTACAGGTAGCCCCGCGCCAGCGCGAGCAGCTTGTCCGCGCGTGCCGGGCTGGTGGTCGGGGAGGCAAGCAGGACCAGGGCCAGGCCTTCCGCATCAAAGGCCTGCTGGGCCTCGCCGGCTTCCTCCGGCGGCAGGTCGACCAGCAGCACGCCATCCACGCCGGCGGTCACCGCGGCCTTGGCGAATGCCGCGTAGCCATGGATCTCCACAGGATTGAGATAGCCCATCAGCACCACCGGCGTCTGCGCATCGCGCTGGCGGAACTGCGCTACCGCCTGCAGGACGTAACGGCTGCCTGCACCGCGCGCCAGCGCACGTTCGGAACTGCGCTGGATGATCGGGCCGTCGGCCATCGGATCGGAGAACGGCACCCCCAGTTCGATCACGTCGGCGCCCGCCTCAACCAGTGCATGCATGACCGGCACGGTTGCTTCCAGCAGAGGATCGCCAGCGGTGACGAAGGGAATCAGTGCCTTGCGCTGCTGTTCGCGCAGGCGCTGGAAACAGGCGTCGAGTCGGGATACGGGCATGTCAGATACATCCTTCGATCAGGTCAACGGCGCCGCTGGCGCCCCAATGCATTCTGGATACGGTGCCATCCACGATCTCCACGCGGATCGCCAGATCGGAACCGGGGTCCTGCCAGAGCAGGGATTCGCCGGCGTCGGCATCAACGCCCAGCGCAGCTGCGATGACGCCCTGCGGCATCTGCTGCAGCACCTGCGCACGCGGCATGTCCAGGCGCAGTCCGAACGGCCCGGGCTGGGTCACCACCAGTCCCGAATCGTCGATCGGAGCCAGGTCGAAACGCACCACGTTGCCGTCCTGCACCAGCATCGCCACGCCCTCGGGCAGCGTGCCGCGCTCGTAATAGTCGCAGCGCCCGGCCGTCGCCTCGGCGAGGCCCGCCGAGTGCCACTGCGCCTCGGCCTGCAGTTCGCTGAAAGGCTGGCCAATCAGCACCTCGCCGGCATGGTCGAGCGCGACCGAAGCCACCGTCGGCGTGGCCCCGTCATCTGCGACCTCCCCTGCTGCAGGCAACGGTGCATCCTCGATCGGGTGATGGGCGGCATCGTCGTCGTTGCTGGCCACCTGGCGGGCCGGGGCGATGGCCGCCGGAGACGTCGCCGCGGGCGCCAGCACCGGCGGATCGGGCGGCGTGCAGCCGCCCAGCCCCACCGCCAGTACCAGCGCGCCGCCATGGCGCAGCATGGGCCTCACAGCACCAGCCCTTCGCGTGCGGCGATGGTATGCACGTCCTTGTCGCCACGCCCGGACAGATTGCACAGCACGATCTGGTCGCGCGGACGCTCGCGCGCCAGCTTGATCGCCTGCGCCAGCGCGTGGCTGGACTCCAGCGCCGGCAGGATGCCCTCGGTGTGTGCCAGCAGATGGAACGCCTGCAGCGCTTCTTCGTCGGTGATGCCGAGATAGCGCGCGCGCCCGCTGTCGGCCAGGAACGCGTGCTCCGGGCCGACGCCCGGATAATCCAGGCCGGCCGACACCGAGTGGGTCTCGATGATCTGGCCGTCGTCGTCGCACAGCACGTAGGTGCGGTTGCCATGCAGCACGCCTGGACGCCCTGCCGCGATCGAGGCGGCATGGCGGCCTGTGTTGATACCGTCACCGGCCGCTTCGGCGCCGATGATCTCGACCTGGCGGTCGTTGAGGAAGGCATGGAACAGGCCGATCGCGTTGCTGCCGCCACCCACGCACGCCGTGATCGCATCCGGCAGCCGGCCATACTCAGCCAGCATCTGTTCGCGCGCTTCGCGGCCGACGATGGCATTGAAATCGCGCACCATGCGCGGATACGGGTCCGGGCCGGCCACGGTACCGATGATGTAGAAGGTGTCCTGCACGTTGGTCACCCAGTCGCGCATCGCTTCATTGAGCGCATCCTTCAGGGTCGCCGAACCGGAGGTGACCGGCACCACCGTCGCGCCGAGCAGCTTCATCCGGTAGACATTGATCTTCTGCCGCTCGATGTCGGTGGCGCCCATGTACACCACGCACTCCAGGCCCAGGCGTGCGGCAACGGTGGCGCTGGCGACGCCATGCTGGCCGGCGCCGGTCTCGGCGATGATGCGTGTCTTGCCCATCCGCGCCGCCAGCAGCGCCTGGCCGATGGTGTTGTTGATCTTGTGCGCGCCGGTGTGGTTCAGGTCCTCGCGCTTGAGCAGGATCTGTGCGCCGCCGACGTGGTCGCTCAGGCGCTGGGCATGATAGATCGGGCTCGGCCGGCCCACGTAATGAGCCAGATCGCGGTCGTAGGCCGCCTGGAACGCGGGGTCCTGGCGGGCCTGGTCATAGGCCTGGGCCAGCTCCTGCAGCGGACCGACCAGGGTTTCGGCGACAAAGCTGCCGCCATAGCGGCCGAAATGGCCCTGGGCATCCGGGAAGGCGTGGTAGTCGGCAATGGGGGAGGCAGACATGGCAGGGACCGGTGATTCAGACAGGTGGATACTCTAGCGCACGGGTCATGACCGGAAAATGGATATTATCTGGCACATATCGTCAGGAAATCTCACATGAGCCGATCCCTGCTGCCGCCACTCAATGCCCTGCGCGCGTTCGAGGCCACCGCCCGTCTGGGCGGTGTGGGCCGCGCCGCGCAGGACCTGCATGTCACCCACGGTGCAGTCAGCCGGCAGCTGAAGCTGCTGGAGGATCATCTGGGCCTGGCCCTGTTCCAGCGCGCCGGGCGTGGCCTGCGCCTGACCGCATCGGGAACACTGTTGCAGGCGGCCTGCAGCGAAGCCTTCGCCGGCATCGAAGACTGCGTGCGCGAGCTGCGGCGGCCCGCGGCGTCGCCAGCGCTGGTACTGGGCTGCAGCGGCAGCGTGCTGGCGCGCTGGATGATTCCGCGCCTCCCCGCCCTGCAGGCCGCACTGCCCGGTGTGCGCCTGCAGTGGTCGGCACTGGACGGTAGCTTCACCGAGGCGCAGGCGGCACTGGATGCGGTCCTGCTGCTGGCGCAGGGGCCGTGGCCACGGGGCTGGCAGGTGCGCGAGCTGGCGCCCGAGCGGGTGGGCGTGGTGGTGGCACCGTCACATCCGGCGGCGCAGCGCCTGCGCCATGTGCCGCCCTCGGCACTGCTGCAGGAGACGCTGCTGCACACCAGCTCACGGCCACAGGCGTGGCCGACGTGGGCGCAGGCGCACGATCTCGACCCCGCCCGGCTGCGGCTGGGCACGGGTTTCGAACACCTTTACTACCTGCTGGAAGCGGCGGTGGCAGGGCTGGGTCCAGCGATCGCGCCGGAGCCGCTGGTCGCTGAGGATCTCGCGGCAGGCCGGCTGCTGGCCCCATGGGGTTTCGCCGCCACGGGCGGCTTCTGGGTCCTGGCGCGGCCGGAGGGCCAGGCCGACGCACGCGTCGACGCCCTGGCGGACTGGGTCGCGGCCCAGCTGAGGTAACGTGACGCCGCAGCCTCCCGGTCCTACTCCAGCACGGTGCAGTCGGCGCGGCGCACTTCCTCGACGAAGGTGCGCATCCTGTAGCCGTCCTTGATGCCCGGCTCCAGTTCAATGCCGCTGGAGACGTCGACGCCCCACGGAAGGGTCGCCAGCACCGCGTCGTACACATTGTCCGGGGTCAGACCGCCGGCCAGCAGGAATGGCCGATGCAACCCGGTCGGGATGCGGGTCCAGTCGAATGCAACACCGGTACCGCCACCGCCACCCGGTGCGTGGCTGTCGAACAGGAAGCCGGCCGCGCTCGGATAGCGCAGTTGCAGGGTACGCGCGTTGACTTCCTCACGCCCCCCCATCGCGACCGCCTTCAGGTAAGGCATGTTGAAGCTGCGGCAGAAGCTCTCGTCCTCCTCGCCATGGAACTGCAGCAGGGTGGGCCGCACGGTGCGCAGCACTTCGCGCACCTCTTCCTTGCTGTTGTTGCGGAACAGCGCCACCACGTCGACCATCGGCGCGATCGCCTGGCGCATCGCGCGCGCTTCGACGGGCGCAACCCGGCGGCTGCTCTCGCGGGCGAAGATGAAACCCACCGCATCCACGCCGAGCTCGCCGGCCAGGCGCACGTCGCCGGCACGGGTCATTCCACAGAACTTGATGCGTGTACGGTAGTAGGAGCGGCTCATAGCGTGACCTCGGCGGGCAGATGCCAGTTGTCGGGGTACAGCGGTCCAAGAAACACCAGGCCCTGCGGCGGTGCAGTGGGACCGGCTACGGTGCGATCCCTTCCGGCCAGCAGCTCGGCGATCCACTCCACCGGTTTCTCGCCGCTGCCGACCAGGATCAGCGAACCGACGATATTGCGAACCATGTGATGAAGGAATGCATTGCCCTGTACCGCCACCTCGATCACCTCGCCGTGGCGGCTGACCTGCAGTGACTGCAGCTCGCGCCGCGCATGCAGGGCCTGGCACTGGACCGAGCGGAACGCGCTGAAGTCGTTCTCACCCAGCAGCGCCTGCCCGGCCGTGTGCATCAGCGTCGCGTCCAGTGCGCGACGCTCCCAGCTCAGCGTCTGCCGGTCCAGCGCCGGCCGTACTTCGCGATTGAGCAGCCGGTAACGGTAGCGGCGCGCCCGCGCTGAGAACCGCGCATGGAAATCCTCCGCCACCGGTACGCACCAGCGCACCGCGATCGAGCGCGGCAGGCGGGTGGTGGTACCCAGCATCCAGGCGCGCGGGTCGCGCACTACGTCGGTATCGAAATGCACGACCTGGCACTGGCCGTGCACGCCGGCGTCGGTTCGGCCAGCGCAGACCACCTGCAGCGGCGCGTCGGCCACCGAAGACAGGGCCTGCTCAAGACTGGCCTGGACGCTGGGACCGCCCTCTCCCAGGTTCTGCCAGCCTCTGAAATCGCTGCCGTCGTACTCGACGCCAAGCGCATAACGCATGTGCTACCTCGATGTTGCGGAGTGGACGACGCTCAGGCCGGATCGCGTTCCGACCAGACCGCCAGTTCATTGCCACCGGGTTCGACGAACTGGAAGCGGCTGCCGCCCGGGAAGGAGAACACCGGCCGCACCACCTCACCACCCGCCTGGCGCACGGCCATTTCGGCGGGGGCCAGCTGATCGGCGTACAGCACCAGCAGCGGGGCACCTTCAGTAGCGCGTTGCGGCTGGCCGCGGAAGAAGCCCCCCTGCAGGCGACCATCGTCGAAGGCGGTGTAGTCGCTGCCGTAATCGACGAACGACCAGCCGAACACCTTCTCGAAGAATGCACGGCTGGCGGCCGGGTCGCGGGACGCGAACTCAACATAGTCGATGCGACGCTCGCGGGTCATGGCAGGGTCCTTGTCGAAGGTATCGGTCACGGCAGCCGGGCCAGCAGCTCGCGCGCCTGCGCCTGGCAGTCCGGGTCGCCCCCTTCGGCAACCTCCAGCAGCAGGGTACGCGCGGTCTGTGCGTCGCCCAGATCCAGGTAGGCGATCGCCAGCTCCAGGCGTTCCTGCCCAGCGCGGGGCGACCAGGTGTCGCCGGCATCCTCCACCGACGGGGCGTCGTTGTCCTGCAGATCGGCGGGCAGGTCGAACACGCCGCGGAACTGCGGCTGCTGCTCGGCATGCAGCGCGTAGTCCGGGACCGAAACCCCGGAATCGGCTTCCTGGGCCGTCGGCCGGCCAACACCCCTCTCGTCCACCGGTTCGTCCCAGCGCGGCAGGTCGGTCACGGGTTCCGGCAACGGTGCCTCGTCCTTGCCATCGCCCGACGGCTGCTCGTCCGTGCCGCCCGATCCGTCTTCGGATCGGGCGTCGGCGATCGTCGCCCAGGCCGGCATCGCCGGCTCCTGGCGCCCGCTGTCGGCATCGGCGGTAGACCACGCAGACTGCTCGGCCAGCGTATCGAGCGCGGCACCGGCCGGCACGGCCGCCGCCAGAGCTGTGGCATCGTCTTCCTCGCGCAGCGGCGGCAGCGGCGATGGCTTGCGACGGCGCAGCAACCATGCGGCGCCTGCCAGCACCAGCAGCACCGGCAGTCCCAGCCAGTACCACGGCGTTCCGGCGTCACGCGCGCCCGGCGCCTGTGCCAGCCGTTGCTGAGCCGCCGCCAGGTCGTTGTCCTTCATCGCGATCAGCGACTGCTGTTGTGCCTTCAGCGTCTCCAGTTCGGCCACACGCTGTTTCAGCTCGCCGATCTCGGCATCGCGGGTGGCGATGTCCTCGCGCGCCTGGCGAAGTTGTTCGTTGCCCAGCATGTCACCCTCGCTGCCGGCTCCGGTGCCGGTGGTTGTGCCCGCGTGCGCGGCGTCGGACGCCAGCGCCGGGGCGATCTCAAGTCGTGCCCCGGCCGCGGCGGCCGGAGAAGTGGCCCGCGCAGCGACCGCAGGTGCAGGAACGCCTGCCGGCTGCGGCACGGTACGCGCCTGCCGCCACTGCGCGGCGTGTTCGCGGACCAGGGCACCGGCTTCGGCCGCATCCACAGCCGCCAGCGCGTCACTGCCGGGCATGCGCAGTACCGCACCCTGTTTGAGCAGGTTGATGTTGCCCCGGATGAAGGCCTCGGGATTGGCACGCAGCAGCGCAATCATCGCCCGGTCGCGGCTGACCTGGTTGCCGCGGGCGACCGCGCTGGCGATCTGCGACAAGGTCTGCCCGCGCTGCACGGTAATGCTGCCATCGGCAGCCGGCGGCAACGACGGTGCAGCGGCAGCGCGCGGACGCACCGGTGCAGCCGCCGTGGTCGCACTGGCCGGCGTCCCGCCCTGTGCAGGCGCCGGTACCGCCGCCTCGGCGGGCGGATCGCGGGCGATGGTATTGGAGAGCGTGCCCGCCGGTGCGACGATTTCCGGTTCCGCCACGGCCAGCGCGCTGGAGGGCGCATCGATCAGGGCCGAATACTCGCGCACCAACCGCCCCTGCCCCCAGTCGGCCTCGACCAGGAAGCTCAGCGACGGCGTCTCCACCGGCATCTGCGAGGTGACCCGCACCACGGCCCGCCCCTGCGCATTGCGGGTCAGCTCGAACTGGAGCTCGCCCACCAGGCCGGTCGGCTGTTGCAGGCCGACACGTTCGAACGTGGCTGGCGATGCCAGCGCCACGCGCAGATTCTCCAGCTCCGAAGGATCGGCGGACACCACCGGAATCTCCGCCAGCAGCGGCTGACCGGGTCTGGACAGGACGCGGATGTCGCCCAGCCCCAGCGCGAACACCGGACTGCTGGCCAGAGCCAGCAGTGCGGCAGACAGATAGGTGAGCGGGCGCGATGCGCCCTTGGCCCGTTTATTCATGGGCGACACTATAAAGCGTGCGGACCGGGGTCCGCACGCACAGAGCAGCCCAGGGCGCCCGGGCTGTCGATCAACGCTGCTCGGCAGCGACCAGCTCTGCCAGCTGCACCGCGTTCAGGGCTGCGCCCTTGCGCACGTTGTCCGACACGATCCACAGATTGAGGCCACGCGGATGCGACAGATCCTCGCGGATGCGGCCGACGTACACCGCATCGGTGCCCGATGCGTGGGTGACCGGCGTCGGATAGCCGCCGGCTTCATGGCGGTCGACCACCTCGATGCCGGGCGACTGTTCAAGCAGCGCACGGGCCTCGGCCACGGTGACCTTGTCGCGGGTCTCGATCGCCACCGACTCGGAATGGCCGTAGAACACCGGCACGCGCACCGCGGTCGGGTTCACCAGGATGCTGTCGTCGCCCAGGATCTTGCGGGTTTCCCACACCAGCTTCATTTCTTCCTTGGTGAAGCCGTTGTCCTGGAAGTCGTCGATGTGCGGGATCAGGTTGAAGGCGATCTGCACCGGGAAACGCTGCGGATCGATCTCCTGGAAACTCAGCAGCTGGCCGGTCTGCTTGCCCAGCTCCTCCAGTGCGGAGCGTCCACCGCCGGACACCGACTGATAGGTGGAGACGTTGATGCGCTCGATGCCATAGCGACGATGCAGCGGCGCCAGCGCGACCAGCATCTGCATGGTCGAGCAGTTGGGGTTGGCGATGATGCCGCGCGGACGATTGCCGATCTGGTCCGGATTGACCTCCGATACCACCAGCGGCACGTCATCGTCGTAACGGAAGGCCGAGGAGTTGTCGATCACCACCGCACCGGCGGCGGCGAACTTCGGTGCGTACTCCTTGGAGACGCTGCCACCTGCGGAGAACAGGGCGATCTCCACACCCTTCGGATCGAAGCTCGCCAGGTCCTGGATCCTGACCTTCTCGCCGTTGAACTCGACCTCACCACCGGCCGAACGCTCGGAGGCAAGCAGGCTCAGGGTTCCGACCGGGAAACCGCGCTCGGCCAGGATGGCCAGCATGGTCTCGCCGACGGCGCCGGTGGCACCGACGATGGCGACATGGAAGCGGCGTTGTGCATTGCTCATGGGGGGAACTCTCAAGAAAACGGATGGGAAAAATTCACGCACGACAGCTGGGTTCGGGGAACCTCCTCGGACGGAACGCGCGGAGGCTCCCTATCGTTTCCCGTTTTTTTTGCCCAGGGCGGCACGTGCGGCCAGCGCCGCGTCGGCATTGATCGCGCTCGGCATGTGCGCCGGCCCGCCGGCCAGGCCGAGCGCGGCCAGCAGGTTGTCCACGGCCCGCTGCACCATCGCCGTACGCGTGGCCAGCGAAGCGCTGCCGATGTGCGGGGTCAGCACGACGTTGCGCAGCGCCAGCAGTTCCGGGCGTACGGCCGGCTCGCCTTCGTAGACGTCCAGCCCGGCAGCGGCCAGGCGCCCATGGGCCAGTGCATCGGCCAGCGCTGTTTCGTCGACCAGGCCTCCGCGCGCGATGTTCACCAGCGTGGCCGTCGGTTTCATCTTCGCCAGCGCAGCGGCGTCGATCAGGTGGTGCGAGGCCGGGGTGTAAGGCAGCACAAGCACCAGATGGTCGGACTGCGCCAGCAGCGTATCCAGATCGACATAAGCGGCACCGACTGCTGCTTCGGCATCTGCTGGCAGTCGCGAGCGGTTGTGGTACAGCACCTTCATGCCGAAACCATGCGCGCCGCGACGGGCGATGCCCTGGCCGATCCGCCCCATGCCGAGAATGCCCAGGGTGCTGCCGTGGATGTCGGCACCGAGCATGGTCTGGAACGACCATTGCTGCCAGTGCCCTTCACGCAGCCAGCGTTCGGATTCGGTGATCCGGCGCGCGGCGGCCATCAGCAGTGCGAAGCCCAGATCGGCGGTGGTCTCGGTAAGCACGTCGGGGGTATTGCTGGCCAGGATGCCCGCCGCGCTGAGCGCGGTCACATCCAGGTTGTTGTAGCCCACGCCGACGTTGGCAACGACCTGCAGCCGCGAGGCATTGGCCAGCTCGGCCGCGCCGATACGCTCGTTGAGGGTGATGATCGCGCCATCGGCGCTGGCCAGTTGTGCGGCGATCTGCTCAGCCGACCACACGGTGACGGAGTCGGTGGTGCGCAGCTGCACGCGATCACGCAGCGGCGCGATGGCCGCCTCGATCAGCGGCTGGCTCACCCACACCGTCGGCCGCGTTTCAGCCATCGACCTGCCCGGGAATGCGGGGCGTGATGGTGCCGACATCGCCGCATTGCGCGCGGTGACGCAATGCCTGGTCCATCAGCACCAGCGCCACCATCGCTTCGGCGATCGGCGTGGCGCGGATGCCGACGCAGGGATCATGGCGGCCAGTGGTGACCACTTCGACCACGTTGCCGGCGGTGTCCAGCGATGGGCCCGGCAGGCGCAGGCTGGAGGTCGGCTTCAACACCATCGACGCAACCACCGGCTGGCCGGTGGAAATGCCGCCCAGGATGCCGCCCGCGTGATTGCTGGCGAAACCCTGCGGGGTCAGCAGGTCACGGTGTTCGGTGCCCTTCTGGGCCACGCTGGCGAACCCGTCGCCGATCTCCACGCCCTTGACCGCGTTGATGCTCATCAGCGCCGCCGCAAGCTCGCCATCGAGCTTGCCGTAGATCGGCTCGCCCCAGCCCGGGGGCACGTTGTCGGCAACCACGTCCACGCGCGCGCCGACCGAATCGCCGGACTTGCGCAGCGCATCCATGTACGCCTCCAGCTCCGGCACCTGCGCGGCGTGCGGCCAGAAGAACGGATTGTCTTCCACCGCCGACCAGTCGAAACCTCCAGGAGTGATCCCGCCCAGCTGCGACAGATACCCGCGCACGGTGACGCCGAAGCGCTCGGCCAACCACTTCTTGGCGACCACGCCCGCGGCCACGCGCATGGTGGTCTCGCGCGCCGAGGAACGGCCACCGCCCCGCGGATCGCGGATGCCGTACTTGTGCCAGTAGCTGTAGTCGGCATGGCCCGGCCGGAACTGCTGGCCGATGTTCGCGTAGTCCTTGCTGCGCTGATCGGTGTTGCGGATCAGCAGCGCGATCGGCGTGCCGGTGGTCAGGCCCTCGTACACGCCGGACAGGATCTCGACCTCATCGGCCTCGCGCCGCGCCGACGTGTGCCGGCTCTTGCCGGTGGCACGGCGCTGCAGATCGTGGGCAAATTCGGCCGCGTCCAGCGCCAGCCCGGGCGGACAGCCATCGATCACGCAGCCGATGGCTGGCCCGTGCGACTCGCCGAACGTGGTGACGGTGAACAGCTTGCCGAACGAATTGGAGCTCACGGCCGTTGCGCCGCCAGTTCGGTGATGCGGGCGCTGTGGGCGATCAGCTCGCGGCATTCGACCGCGAAAATGCCCATCTGCCCGACCTTGAACTCGATCCAGGCGAAGTCCACTTCCGGCAGCAGCTTGACCAGGTGCTGCTCGGACTCGCCCACTTCGCAGATCAGCAGGCCGTCCTCGCTCAGGTGCAGCGGCGCATCGCGCAGGATCTTCAGCACCAGGTCCAGGCCGTCATCGCCGGCACGCAGGCCCATTTCCGGCTCGTAGGAATATTCCTGCGGCAGGGCATCGGTCTCGTCGTTGGTGACGTACGGCGGGTTGGTGACGATCAGGTCGTAATGGCGGCCGGTCAGGCCACTGAACAGGTCGGACTTGATCAGCGTGACGTTGTGCGCCTGCAGGCGCTCCTTGTTCTCTTCGGCCAGCGACAGTGCGTCGTCGCTCAGGTCCACGCCGTCCACCTCCCAGTTCGGGTAATAGTGGCCCATTGCGATGGCGATGCAGCCCGAACCCGTGCACAGATCCAGCGCGCGGCTGACGTCGCGGCCGGCCAGCCATGGTTCGAAACCACACTCGATCAGCTCGGCGATCGGCGAACGCGGCACCAGGGCGCGCGCGTCGCTCTTGAAGCTCAGGCCGGCGAACCACGCCTCGCCGGTCAGGTAGGCGGCCGGGATACGTTCGTCGATGCGGCGCTGGAACAGCTCCAGCACCCGCACCTTCTCCTCCTGCAGCAACCGCGCCTGGCCATACGCCGGGCCCAGGTCATGCGGCAGGTGCAGGCTGTGCAGCACCAGTTGGGTCGCCTCGTCCAGGGCGTTGTCGTAGCTGTGCCCGAAGGTCAGCCCGGCGGCGTTGAAACGGCTGGTGCCGTAGCGGATCAGGTCGATGATCGTGTGGAGTTCGGCGGCCGTTTCAGCGGTCATGGCGGTACTGCGGGCAAAGTGGCCCCCGATTATAGGGGCTGGCGCCTGCGCCGGCATCCGTTGCGACGGAAACGATCAGGCCGCAGCCGGTATGATGGGGACCACTTCGCGCGGGGGCTCCCATGTTCAATCGCAACGTCGGCATCATCCTGCTGATCGCCCTGGCGGCGGGCCTGGGCCTGCTCGCCGCGCAGCAGGTCTTTGCTCCGAAGCCCCCGGCCGGCCAGCCGGCCACCGAAGCGATCACCCTGTACCCGCAGCCGCGCGAGCTGCCCGACTTCAACCTGGCCCAGTCCGATGGCACGCGGCTCATTCCGGGCGAGTTGAAGGGCCATTGGACCCTGGTGTTCCTGGGGTTCACCTTCTGCCCCGACGTGTGCCCGACCACCCTGGCCGAACTGGCCGGTGCGCAGCAGCAGTGGGAAGCACTGCCCGACGGGCTGCGTCCGCGGGTGCTGTTCGTCTCCGTCGATCCCGAGCGCGACAGCGCCACCCGCCTTGGCGAGTACGCGCACGGCTTCCACAAGGACACCCTGGCGGCCACCGCCGACGTCCCTTCGCTGGAACGCTTCGCCACCGCACTGGGCTTCGTGTTCCAGAAGGTGCCGGGCAAGCATTTCGACGAGAATCCCGAGGATTACACCGTCGAGCACTCGGCCAGCCTGGCCGTGCTCGATCCGCAGGGCCGGCTCGCCGGCCTGGTGCGCCCCCCGTTCAATGCGCCGGCGATCGCCCGCGACCTGCAGAAGCTGACCGAGAAAACCGCCCCATGAGCCTCACCACCGCCCTGACATACGCCCTGCCCCATCGCCTGTTGTCCTCGATGGCGCGCTCGCTGGCGTACTCGGACAACCCGCGCGTGTCGCGCTGGCTGATCGACACCGTCAGCCGCAGGTTCAACGTCAATCTGGACGAAGCCGCCAACCCCGACCCGCGCAGTTACGCCACCTTCAACCAGTTCTTCACCCGTGCGCTGAAACCGGGTGCACGCGTGGCCGATGCCGATCCGCGCACCCTGGTGATGCCGGCCGACGGCCGTGTCAGCCAGCTCGGCAACATCGAGGCCGGCCGCATCTTCCAGGCCAAGGGCCAGTCGTTCACCGCCGCCGAGCTGCTGGGCAGCGCCGAGGACGCCAAGCCGTTCAACGACGGCCTGTACGCGACCGTCTACCTGTCCCCGCGCGACTACCACCGTGTGCACATGCCCTGGACCGGCACCCTGCGCGAGACCGTGCATGTGCCAGGCCGCCTTTTCAGCGTGGGTCCGGCCGCCGTGGCAGGCGTGCCACGCCTGTTCGCACGCAACGAGCGCCTGGTCTGCCATTTCGATACCAGCTTCGGCCCGATGGTGAGCGTGATGGTCGGCGCGCTGCTGGTCTCCGGCGTGGAGACAGTGTGGAGCGGCGAGGAGATCCCTCAGTACGGTGACCGCATCACCCGCAAGGACTATCGCGGCCAGGGCATCCGCCTGGAGCGCTTCGCGGAGATGGCACGCTTCAACTATGGCTCGACCGTGGTCGTGCTGCTGCCGCCGGGCGTGGCGGAGTTCGCTCCACACCTGGCTGCGGAGTCACCGGTGCAGCTGGGCCAGGCCCTGGCCACGCTGCGCTGACAATCCCGCCACCGGGTTGCTGCGCAGCGCCGGGCACGCGCCCGGCACTACGCACAGGCCCCTACTGCAGGGTGGGGGCCGGGCCGACGTCCATGCCGTCGTAGTCTTCCACACCCATCTGCGCTGCCAGCGCTGCCAGCTCCTGGTTGCGGCGATCCAGCGACGCTTCGTCGTGGACCTCCACGCGCTCCACATGCAGCACGTGGAACGGCGCGTCCCCCTCGTCCGGCTCCTGCTCGAACACCTCCACCAGGGTGTAGCCCTGCGCCTGCAGATGCGCGGCCAGTGCCTGCAGCGGCTCGGCAGTGGAATGCACGAAGAAATAGCCCCACAGCAGCGGGCCGCTGATGTCCCAGTCGGTGTTTTCGCGCAGATTGGCGAACAGGTTGCGGGTTGCTTCAAGGTCCATGGCAGTTCCAGAGGTCGTGGAGATTACTTTTCGCAGCCCTGCAGCTTCAGCACCTGGCCGTGGCGCAGGCTGTAGGCCGGTGCCTTCAGACCGTTGGCGCGTGCCAGCGTCGGCACGTCGCACTGGAATTTGGCCGCGATGCGGCCCAGCGTCTCGCCGCGGCCGACCTTGTAGCTGCGTGCCGGCTTCGGTCGCGCGGCCGGTGCCGGCCGAGGCGCGGCCACTGCCGCCACCGGTGCGGTCGGTACGCTGGTCGAACTGGCCGCATCGGCCACCGGCACCACGCCGCCCACCGCCACGCTGCCGGTGTAGCTGGCAGCGCTTGGCCGCACGATGGCGGCGTTGAGGTCGGCCGTAATCAGGGTGCGCGCCAGGTCGGCACGCGGTCCGCTCACGCAGTTGCGCTGATACAGGCTCGCGATGCGGGTGGTTGCGTTGATCAGGGTGCCGGCCGGAATCCAGCCATCGGCCTCATAACGCGGATTGAGGTTGCGCAGCGCACGCATGTAGCCATCACGGGTGCCGTGGCTGCCCAGGCAGATGGTCAGCTCGTAGATGGTGGTCGAGCGCGCCAGGCGCAGGGTGGCCGGCTGCGCGCTGATCTTCGGGAACTCCACGCCGTACTGCTGGGGGTGCAGGAAGATCCACGCCGCAGCGATCACCATCGGCACGTAATCCTTGGTTTCACCGGGGAACTGGTTGTAGACACGGTCGACCCAGAAGCTCTGCCCCGGATTCTCGCGCGCCACGCGCAGGGCGCGCCCTTCACCCCCGTTGTACCCGGCCAGCGACAACTCGATGTTGTTGTTGAGCTCGCGCATGCGCTCGTTGAGATAGGTCGCACTGGCTTCAGCAGCGCTGTGGGCATCGAAGCGGGTATCGAACCCGGTGCCGTCCGGACCGAGGCCGAAACGCCGCCCGGTGGCCGGCATGAACTGCATCAGGCCGGCGGCGCCAGCGCGCGAGGACGCATGCACGCGGCCATTGGATTCCTTGGCCATGATGCCGAACAGGAGCGCTTCGGGCAGGCCGCGCTTCTCCCACTCCGGCCACATCACGGCACGCAGGTTCTGGTAGTTCTCGTAGCTGGTCAGCAGCGCCGGACGCATGTCGGTCAGCCAGCGGCGGATGCCGGCCTGGACGGCCGGGTTGTACTCGACCATGTTGTCGAAGGCGTGCCGCTTGTCGTTGAGCAGTGCCGCTGCGCGTGCGGCTTCCGGCACGTCGGCGGTCAACGGACCGATATGGTCGGGGTCGGCTTCCAGCCGCTCGGCGGGCAGTTCACCGCCCTCGTCTTCGGCGGCCGCATCGGCATCGCGCTTGAGCAGGCGCTTGTAGGTGGCCAGCATGTTGCTCATCTGGCAACCCTTCTGCTTCACGCACTCACTGATGACATCCTCCATGTCCTCCAGCGCCGCGTCGGCCTCGTTGCTGCCCTTGGGGTCGGCGTTGGCCACCAGCAGCAGCGCATCGCTGTAACGCTTCTCGGCAGCCGTCATGCGCTGCTGCAGGGCATCTACCTTCACTTTGTCCCGGGCGGAAACCCGCTGGGCGTGGGCATCGGGGGCCAGGGAAACCAGGCCAGCCAGGGCCAGCAACGGCCAGGTGCGGGAAATCAGGACAGGAACGGGCATTTTTGGCACTGTGTGCGAAACAGGCAGGCAGAGTAGCGGCGCCGCCAAGGTCGGGGCAAGCCGACCTTCGGGCCGTCATCGCTGCCGGTTAACATTGGGCGCATTCACCACAAGGGCTGGACCATGGATCCGATTCTGCTCGGCAAAGGCATCACCGACGATGTGGCCGTTACCCTGCTGCCGAAACTCGGCAACCGCCACGGGCTGGTGGCGGGCGCCACCGGCACCGGCAAGACCGTGACCCTGATGACCCTGGCCGAAGGCTTCTCGCGGCTCGGGGTTCCGGTGTTCCTCGCCGATGTGAAGGGCGATGTGTCCGGCCTGGCCGTGCCCGGCACGGGCAGCGAAGCGCTGCTGAAGCGCGCCGCGGACATCGGCGTGGCCGACTATGCGCCGGCGGGCAGCCCGGCCATCTTCTGGGACCTGTACGGAAAACTCGGCCACCCGGTGCGCACCACCGTCAGCGAGATGGGGCCGACCCTGCTCGCGCGCATCCTCGAATTGAACGACACCCAGGCCGGCGTGCTGGACATCGTGTTCAAGCTGGCCGACGACCGCGGCCTGCTGTTGCTGGACATGGATGATCTGCGGGCCCTGCTCGGCCTGGTCGCCGAAGAGCGCAAGGACATTTCCACCGAGTACGGACTGGTCAGCGCGCAGTCGATCGCAGCGATCCAGCGTGCCGTGCTGCGGCTGGCGCAGGACGGCGGTGAGAATTTCTTCGGCGAGCCGGCACTGGAACTGGCCGACATCATGCGGGTCAATCACGACGGCCGCGGTGTGATCGGCATCCTCGCCGCCGACCAGCTGGTGCTCAAGCCCAAGCTGTACTCGACCTTCCTGCTCTGGCTGCTGTCGGAACTGTTCGAACAGCTGCCGGAAGTGGGCGACCTCGACAAGCCCAAGCTGGTGTTCATCTTCGACGAGGCCCACCTGCTGTTCGACGATGCGCCTTCCTCGCTGGTGCAGCGCATCGAGCAGGTGGTGCGGCTGATCCGCTCCAAGGGCGTGGGCGTGTACTTCTGCTCGCAGTTCCCCGACGACGTGCCCTCCAACATCCTGGGCCAGCTCGGCAACCGCGTGCAGCACGCGCTGCGGGCCTTCACGCCGCGCGACCAGAAGGCGGTCAGGACCGCTGCCGAAACCTTCGTGCCGAACCCGAAGCTGGATGTCGCCAAGGTGCTGAGCCAGCTCGGCACCGGTGAAGCACTGGTTTCCACGTTGCAGGACAAGGGCGTGCCGATGCCGGTCCAGCAGACGATGATCGCGCCGCCCCGCTGCCGGATGGGGCCGGTCACCGAGGCCGAGCGCGCGCAGGTGCGTGCCGGCAGCCCGGTCGGCAGCCGCTACGACACGGCGGTCAACCGTGAATCGGCCGCCGAGCTGCTGGCCCAGCGGGCGCAGAAGAGCGTGGAGCAGGCCCAGACCCCGGCCTCGCGCAGCCGCGAGCAGGACGAGGCACAGGAAGGTGGATTCGGCCAGGCGATCAAGGATGCGATCTTCGGCACCAAGCGTCGCCAGGGCATGATTGAAACCATGGCCAAGCAGACCACGCGCACGGTCGGGACCAAGCTGGGCAACCAGATCGTGCGCGGCATCCTGGGCGGCATCTTCGGCGGCAAGCGCTGAGGCCCTTTCGTATTCCTGAGAAGAAGCTGTATTACATGTCCCGTTGGCGTCCGCCCGCAGAGAAAAGCACCGCCCTGATCACCGCCGCCGGCCACGCCCGGCTGAAAGCCGAGCTGGACGACCTGTGGCGGGTACGCCGGCCCGAGGTGGTGAAGGCGCTGGCCGCTGCCGCCGCCGAGGGCGACCGCTCGGAGAACGCTGAGTACACCTACCGCAAGAAGCAGTTGGGTGAAATCGACCGCCGCGTGCGCTACCTGACCAAGCGGCTCGAATCGCTGCGTGTGGTCGATACCACGCCGACCGATCCACAAGCGGTGTTCTTCGGTGCATGGATCGAACTGGAGAACATCGACAGTGGTGAGACCAGCCGTTACCGCATCGTTGGGCCGGATGAAACCGACGCCGGCCTGGGCTGGATCAGCATCGACTCGCCGCTGGCGCGGGCCGTGCTGAAGAAGCGCCTGGACGATGAATTCTCGGTGGAACTGCCGGGCGGCCGGTTCACCTTCGCGGTGATCAGCGTCGAGTACCCGTCTTCGTAACACCGAGCCCTCCCGGCGTTGCTGTCAATCCAGCGCCGGGCATGGCCCGGCGCTACCGGGGCAAGAGCGGCGGCGGGTACAGGCGGCCCTGCCGCAGCGGGCGGAAGTAGTCGGCGTTGCCATGGAAGGCGGCGTCCTGCTGCGGGTACCAGCCGGGGATTCCGGCCAGTGGCAGCGGGCGCAGCTGCAGCGGATCGGTCACCGTCGCGCCCTGCTCGATCGCCCGGGCCACGGTCTCGATGCAGGCACCCTCATCATCGCCGCGCACCACCACGCACTTGCCGACCAGCAGGCGCCCCGGCAGCAACGCCTGTTCCATCAGTGCATGGCCGAACACCGCGGCGATGGTGATGCGACCGGCCTGCCAGTGCGGCGGCGCGAACAGCATCGGCCAGTCGTGGGCGTCCCACGCAGCGATCAGCGCATCGTCCTGGACGCACACGATCACGCCGTTCTCGTCGAACTGGGTCAGCGCCGCCTGCGCGCGATTGCGTTGACCGGTTGGCATCGTGGCGACATGCAGGCATTGCCGCCTGTTGAGCACGTGCTTCAGCTGCGGGTAACACGCCCATACCAGTGCATTGAACAGATCGTGCCAGCTCGCCGCACGGGTGGCGATACGCCCCTGCGCGATGCGCGTTTCGTAGTGCAGGCCATCGGCCAGCAACGCTGCATCCTGCTCGACCAGTCGCCGCCCGCGCAACGCCAGCCGCGCATCCAGCTCGGCAACGGTCGGCCAGCGGTCGCCGGACAGAAGATCGCGGAAGGCACGCACCCGGGCAAACAGCGGATGATCGAACACCGCCGGGTCCACCGCCGCGCGCAGCGGCGGCACGAATCGCCGAGGGCTGCCAGCGTGGCCGGCAGCACCCTCGGCCATGATCAGAGCACCTTCAGGTCGAAGGCCGGGCGCGTGGTCGGCGGCAGCGCGTCGCCATACAGATCGTGCTCGTCGCTCTCGGTGATTTCCACGTTGATGAATTCGCCTACGCGCAGCGGCACCTGGTCGGCATTCTGGATATGCACCAGTCCATCGATTTCCGGTGCATCGGCCCTGGAACGGGCCACGGCGATGTCACCTTCGATGGCATCGACCAGGCACTGCTGCACCGTGCCGATCTTGGCCTCCAGACGTGCGGCCGAGATCTGTGCCTGCTTTTCCATGAAGCGCGCCAGGCGCTCCTGCTTCACCTCTTCCGGGACAGGGTCCGGAAGAGCGTTGGCGGTAGCCCCCTCGACCGGCGAATACGCGAACGCACCCACGCGGTCCAGCTGCGCCTCATCGAGGAACGACAGCAGCTCCTCGAACTCCGCTTCGGTCTCGCCCGGGAAACCGACGATGAAGGTCGAACGCACGGTGATGTCCGGCGCGATGCGGCGCCAGTTCTGCACGCGCTCCAGCGTTTTCTCCACCGCACCGGGGCGCTTCATCAGTCGCAGGATACGCGGGCTGGCGTGCTGGAACGGAATGTCCAGGTACGGCAGGATGCGGTTCTCGGCCATCAACGGCACCACGTCATCCACGTGCGGGTACGGGTACACGTAGTGCATGCGCACCCACGCGTCCAGTTCGGACAGGCCCTCGCACAGCGCCTTCAGGCGGGTCTGGTAGGCCTTGTCGCGCCACATCTTCTCGGCGTACTTCACGTCCACGCCGTAGGCGGAGGTGTCCTGCGATACCACCAGCAGCTCACGCACACCGCCCCGGACCAGGCGCTCGGCTTCGCGCAGCACTTCATCGACCGGGCGCGAGACCAGCTTGCCGCGCATCGACGGAATGATGCAGAAACTGCACGCGTGGTTGCAGCCTTCGGAAATCTTCAGATAGGCGTAGTGGCGCGGGGTCAGCTTGATGCCGTAGTCGGGCACCAGGTCCACGAACGGATCATGCCGGGGCGGTAGCGCCTCATGCACCGCCTCCATCACGCTCTGGTAGTCCTGCGGGCCGGACACCGCCAGCACGTTCGGGTACGCCTCACGGATCTGTTCGGGGCGCTTGCCCAGGCAGCCGGTGACGATGACCTTGCCGTTCTGGTTCATCGCCTCGCCGATGGCGTCCAGCGACTCCGTCACCGCCGAGTCGATGAAGCCGCAGGTGTTGACCACCACCACGTCGGCCGAGTCATAGGACGGGACGATGTCGTATCCCTCCGACCGCAGTTGGGTCAGGATGCGCTCGGAATCGACAAGGGCCTTCGGGCAGCCAAGGCTGACGAAGCCGACTTTGGGGTTCAGCTGGGACATGGAATCGCGGGACTCTGGGGGCCTGGGCCCCTGCCGGAGTGGCAGGGGTTCCTGGGGGCCGGGGCCTGAAAGGGCGCCAGTATACCGGGGTTGAGGGCCGCGCTCTGAACGCCCCCGGGGTGTACTGAGGGGAGCGCCCCGGATTCTGCCCCACGTGCCATCTCCATCGGCAGGGTACCCGTGAATGCGTCAAGGCCCCCGGCGGCATGAGCTGAAACTCCGGCTCGGCCCGGCGGAACACGCTCCGACGGCTCGACGCTCACGGAGAGGCAATCGTCTCACGGCCCACCGTCGCCACGGACGCACGGAAGCGTTGATTGCGACATCAATGGACGTTGATTGATCCGTGGTTTGTTGAGCAAACCCGCGGAATGCATGCTGACGCAGCAGTTGGGATAACGCCTCGCCTCACACCAATACACACCACCTGAAGGGTGTAAGAACCCGTGAATGGGCCCGCGTATTCATCGCTCGCGGAGGTCATGCGGCGCCCATTATCAAGCGAGAGAGTTCCTGTGGATTTCCCTGCCAATGAACTCTGGAAACGAGCAGTACCCACCGAATTGAAATTGACTCCGATTGGCGCACTCCCACTGGGCGCCAATGCAAATACGTAGTACCCCGCCCTGGGCTGCGTCATGTCGCTGGAGGCTGAATTCGAATCCTCCGCCGGATCTGAATCACCCTCACAGGACCAACCAACGACGGCCGACTCGCCAGATATCACGGTTTCGCCACGCCGCACCTTGGAGTTCATGACTTCGCAGGCGGCCTGGTGATAGAGCTTTGTGGTTTCATTCTGATCATCATAACGATATACAAAACCGCCCTTTCCATCCTTGAAAAGGCGCACCTGGACAGCCACGTCGCCGCCTTCGAAATCAGAGAGGCGCACCGTCCGCTCAACCCACTGCCTGCCATCCGATGACGCCATCTGGCGGTCCTGGTACGACGATTGGTTGGCCATAGCCACCGTGTGCATTGTTGCCATCCCCAATGCACACAGAAGGCGAAATTCCTTTTTCATTTCATGAAACTCCATTTATCGGGCGCCTGCGCCTTCACGCCGCCCCCCGGAAACATGCCGAGATATGATCAGCCCCACATCGCCCCTCCAGACTGGAGTTCCGCGAACGAAACGCTATCTGCTCGCCCTCTTGGCTTCAGCAGGTGCTTTACTGAATCTACTGTCAGAGCCAGGCCGAATCAGATGCCAGAATCCCTGGCAGGATCGTCCGCGACGCATTTGATCGAGTCGCGATCCGACGTCGCTTGATGCATCAGCCGCCCGATCACGCACAGCCGCAGACGCCGCGCTAACCTGCCCAGCGCCGACAATGCAGGCCTGTCCACTGCTACGAGGAAACCGACGATGTCCGAATGGATCACCCTGGATACGCATCATGGCCCGGTCCGGGCCTGGCAGGCCCTGCCGGCGGGCACGCCGCGTGGCGGCCTGGTGGTCGTGCAGGAGATCTTCGGCGCCAATCCGCACATCCGTGGCGTGGCCGAGCGCTTCGCCGCCGAAGGCTATGCCGTGCTGGCGCCGTCGTTCTTCGACCTGGTCGATGGCCCGGACGCCGACCCCGATGCCCTGCCCTATGACCCTGAAGGGGTGAAACAGGGCCTGGAACGGGTAAGTGCGCTGGGCATTGAACGGGCACTGGAAGTGGTGCGCGCCGCAGCAACCCGGCTTGCCCCCTTCGGCAAGGTCGGCACGGTCGGCTACTGCTGGGGCGGAACGGTGGCGATGCTGTCCGCGCTGCGCCTCGGCCTGCCCTCGGTGAGCTATTACGGCGCACGCAACGTGCAGTATCTGGACGAGACACCGAAGGCGCCGGTGATCTTCCACTTCGGCGCGCAGGACCGCAGCATCCCACCTGAGGCCGTGGAGGCGCATCGCCAGAAGCTGCCGCAGATGGCGACCTATGTCTACCCGGCCGACCATGCCTTCAACCGCGAGGTCGGACATGCGTATGATCCAGACAGCGCCACCCTGGCGCTGCAACGCACCCTGGACTTCTTCACGGAGCATCTTGGATGAGCGATTTCGAACTTGATTCCCGCCTGGCCACCGACAGCGTTCTGGTGGCGCAAGGCCCGCTGTCGCAAGTGCGGTTGATGAACGACGAACGGTTTCCCTGGCTGATCCTGGTGCCGCGTCTGGCCGGGGTAACGGAGTGGATCGAACTGGACGGCGACCAGCAGGACAAGCTGCGCACCGAACTCAACCGCGCCTGCAAGGCCCTGAAGGGCTCCGACGGGGTGGAGAAGATCAACATCGGCGCATTGGGCAACATCGTGCGCCAGCTGCATTTCCACGTGATCGGCCGCCACGACGGCGATCCGGCGTGGCCGGGACCGGTGTGGGGCAGCGGTCCTGCGCACCGCTACGAACCGGACGCGCTGCAGCAGCATGTCGCCTACTGGAAGGAACGGCTAGGATATCCGGCCCACTCCTGAGACCGTGCCGACACGATGCGATTCAACCTCGTCGCCGCCATCCTGCTGATCCTGATCGGGCTGTTCATGCTTGCCAGCAACCTGGGCTGGACGCACCTGAACCTGTCCAAGCTGCTGCTGACCTGGTGGCCGGTGGCCCTGGTCGGCGTCGGCATCGCCATGCTGTTCGGCCGCGGCAAATAAGCGAAGGCGGCGCAAGCGCCGCCTTCGATCGAGCGACGCCGGGCATGACCCGGCGCTACCGGTCCGTCAGGTGCGCGGCAGGGTGACGCCGGTCTGGCCCTGGTACTTGCCACCACGGTCCTTGTAGGACGTTTCGCAGATATCATCGGCCGCCGCCTGGAAGAACAGCATCTGGGCCACGCCTTCGTTGGCGTAGATGCGCGCCGGCAGCGGCGTGGTGTTGCTGAACTCGAGGGTCACATGGCCTTCCCACTCCGGCTCGAGCGGAGTGACGTTGACGATGATGCCGCAACGCGCGTAGGTGCTCTTGCCAAGGCACACCACGAGGGTGTCGCGCGGAATGCGGAAATACTCCACGGTACGCGCCAGCGCGAAGCTGTTGGGCGGGATGATGCATTCGTCGGCGGTGATGTCGACGAAGCTGCCCGAATCGAAGTGCTTCGGGTCCACGATGGTCGAGTTGATGTTGGTGAACACCTTGAACTCGCGCGAGCAACGCACGTCGTAGCCGTAGCTGGAGGTACCGTAGCTGACGATGCGCTGGCCGTTGACCTGCTTCACCTGCCCGGCCTCGAACGGCTCGATCATGCCGTGCTGTTCGGACATGCGGCGGATCCAACGGTCACTCTTGATGCTCATGCTCTGTCCTGGGTGCGAGGGGGCGCGAGGATTCTAGCAGGGGGCCGGGCGCCACCGCCCTCCCCGCCCGGTCCCTACAGCAGCGACGACAGGATCGGGATCGAGGCACGCGGGCGCTTGCCCACTTCCTCGATGAGCCGCTGCGCGGCGTGGCGATAGGCCTGGGCCGGCAGGGAATCCGGCTGCGCGGCGGTGATCGGTGTGCCTGCGTCACCCTGCTCACGGATGCCGATCTGCAACGGCAGCGATCCCAGCAGCGGCACGCCGTACTGCGCCGCCATGCGCTCCCCGCCGCCCTCGCCGAACAGGTGCTCGACGTGGCCGCACTGGCTGCAGGTATGTACCGCCATGTTCTCGACGATGCCCAGCACCGGCACTTCGACCTTCTCGAACATCTTCAGTGCCTTCTTCGCATCCAGCGTGGCGATGTCCTGCGGCGTGGTGACGATCACCGCACCGGCCAGCGGAATCTTCTGGGTCAGCGTCAGCTGGATGTCACCGGTGCCGGGCGGCAGGTCGATCAACAGGAAGTCGAGGTCGTCCCACAGGGTGTCGTTGAAGAGCTGGGTCATTGCCGAGGTCGCCATCGGTCCGCGCCAGATCATCGGCGTGTCTTCCTCGATCAGGTAACCGATCGACATGGTGTCCACGCCGAAGGCACGCAGCGGTTCGATGCTCTTGTTGTCCGGGCTTTCCGGGCGGCCGGACAGGCCCAGCATGGCGGGAACGCTGGGGCCATAGATGTCCGCATCGAGCACGCCCACCCGCGCGCCCAGCTGCTGCAGCGCCACCGCCAGATTGACGGCCGTGGTGGACTTGCCGACACCGCCCTTGCCCGAGCCGACCGCGATCACGTTGCGGATGCGCGCGTGCGGTGCCAGCCCCTTCTGCACCTGGCTTGCATGGGGACGACGGGTCGGACTGTTCACTGCGGGCTCCGGCGGAAAGTCAGGAAGGAGAACCCGACATCATACCGCCGGAGCCTCAAGGACCGGCGCGCAGGATCGCGTTGGTCGAAGATGTGGGCGCCGCGGAGAATTTTCGCTCCCTGTTCACCCCAGCCCCCCCCCGTTAAGGAAGCAGACACGATTTGCGAAGGAACAGAAAAACCAGTTGAATCAATACACTGCGCGGTTTTCGACACGCCTTGATACGTTCCGACAGGAAATCGACCACAGAAAGATGACTGCGTTGTGAACGTTTGACACGCTTGGTTAATGGCGTGTTAATCTCGAGTCACTGGCTTGTGAAGCCGGTACCAGAACCGGGCGGCGGCACGCTGCCGATACCGGGGTAGGGGCACACGGAGACGCCCGCAAGGTCATGTCCCCGGTGTACGACGCAATCATTCGATTCAAGGGGATTTCAGATGATCAATCGCAAGTCGCTCGGCAGGAACCCGCTGAGCTTCGCCCTCGCCTCTGCCGTGCTGCTCGCCGCAGCCGCCCCGGCGATTGCCCAGGATGCGTCGGGCTCGACGCAGACGACACAGGACACGCCGCAGGAAGCGCCGAAGTCCAAGGCGACCAATCTGGACACAGTGACCGTCACCGGTTCGCGCATCAGTCGCGACGTGTTCAACTCGGTTTCGCCGGTGCAGGTCGTGACCCGTGAGGAGACCACCCTGGCGGGCTTCAACTCGACGGCCGCCGCGCTGCAGAGCAACAGCGTCACTGCCGGCAGCGCACAGATCAACAACTCCTTCGGCGGATACGTCACCAATGGCGGCCCGGGTGCCAACACCCTGTCGCTGCGTGGCCTGGGCGCTACCCGCACCCTGATCCTGCTCAACGGCCGCCGCGTTGCACCGGCGGGCTCGCGCGGCTCGGTCGGCTCGGCCGACCTGAACGTGCTGCCCAGCGCGATGGTCGACCGCGTGGAAATCCTGAAGGACGGTGCTTCGTCCATCTATGGTTCCGACGCCGTGGCCGGCGTGGTCAACATCATCACCCGCAAGAACGTGGACGGTGTTGAAGCCGAGTTCCAGCACAACGCCACCGAGGGCGGCGGCGGCGACGAAACCCGGTACTCGATCGTGTTCGGCAGCACCGGTGAGCGCTCGCACTTCTCTGGTTCGTACGAGAACTACCGTCGCAATGAGATGACCATTGGCGATCGCAGCTGGGCCAGCTGCCCGACCGATAACCTGCGCGACATGGACGTGGGCAACTACTTCGGCAGCGGCGACTACATCGATCCGACCACCGGTAAGCCGAAGTGCTTCACCCTCGATTCCGGCGGCGTGACCATCAACACCCTGGGCACCGCCACCTTTGGCGGGTTCAACCGCTGGCGTCCGAATCCGGCCGTCACCACCGGCCGCCTGCCGGGCTATGAGTCCGTCGGCTACTACGACCGCGACACCTACGATCCGGGCCTGCTGAAGGAATCGCTGGTGTCCCCGGCCGAAACCCACACCCTGTTCTTCCAGGGTGGCGTGGATCTGGGCGTGATGGGCGACGCCGAGTTCTACTACGAGTTCCTCGGCAACAAGCGCGACTCCACCCAGACCGGCTACCGCCAGCTGTCGTATGACTACTCGGTCGGCAATCCGCTGCTCGGTAACCTGTCCAACCTGCCGGCCTTCGCCCTGCCGACGGAAACGTCCAATGGCAAGAACGTAGCGGCCCGCACCTTCATCGGCTTCGGCAACGACCGCAGCAAGCAGTCGGTGGACTTCTTCCGCGCCACCGCTGGCGTGCGCGGCAGGCTCGGTTCGGAGTGGAACTATGACTTCATGGTCAGCCACGCCGACTCGGATGCCGATTACACCTTCAACTCGTTCCTGACCGACCGCCTGGCACAGAGCCTGGATGTTGTGTCCGACGGCGCAGGCGGCTTCAACTGCGTGAACCCGGCCAATGGCTGCGTTGCCGCACCGATGCTCAACGCACAGACCCTGGCCGGCAATCTGCCGTACGAGTGGAAGAACTTCGTCTATACCCCGGTCACCGGCAACACCAGCTACCAGGAATCGACCGCGAACCTGAACGTCAATGGTCCGCTGTTCGATCTGCCGGGCGGTACCGCCGCAGGCGCCTTTGGTGTCGAGTACCGCAAGGCCAAGATCGACGATACCCCGAGCATCCACTCGATCAACCGCAACCTGTACAACCTGACCAGCTCCGACCCGACCCGCGGCAGCGACTCGGTGTGGGAAGCCTACGGCGAAATCGAACTGCCGCTGCTGTCCGGCGTCACCGCTGCCGAAGAGCTGACCTTCAACGCCTCGGCCCGCTACACCGACTACCAGTCCTACGGATCGGACACCACCTGGAAGCTGGGTGGCCTGTGGACGCCGGTCAAGTGGCTGTCGCTGCGTGCTTCCTACGGCACCTCGTATCGTGCTCCGGCGCTGTTCGAACAGTTCCTGGGTGCCACCAGCGGCTTCCTGAACGCCTCCAGCGATCCCTGCAACAACTACGGCTCGCGCAATCCGACCAGCCCACGCTACATCAATTGCGCTTCTGAGGGCCTGCCCACCAGCTTCACCGCGACCAACTCGGTACGCGTGGACTCCATCGGTGGCGGCCTGGTCGGTGCCAACCTGAAGGCTGAAACCTCCGACGCATTCACCGTTGGCCTGGTGTTCCAGCCGGAGTTCGGCAGCGGCTTCGGTGATCTGTCCTTCGCCGTCGATTATTACGACATCGAAGTGGAGAACGGCGTTGCCCAGATGGGTGCCACCTACATCCTGAGCACCTGCTACAACGGCACCACCGGCGACTTCGCCGCCAACAACGGTCTGTGCCGTCTGATCAGCCGTTCGCCCAACAACACGCTGACGGTCCAGAACGGCTATGCCAACCTGGCCACCGACAAGGTGCGCGGCCTCGACTTCACGACCCGCTACGTGCGCGACATCGGTCCGGGCGAATTCCGCGCCAATGTGCAGGTCTCGCGGTTCCTGGAGCAGTCCGGCAAGGTGTTCGAGGACGATCCGCTGGTTGACTCCAACGGCCTGATCAACAACCCGAAGTTCACCGGCCAGCTCGACCTGACCTATCGTGTCAAGGAATGGCGCGTGCGCTATGGCCTGAACTGGGTGGACAACATGTCCAGCTACGCGTACTACGAGGAAGATCCCGCAACCTCGGCGTACAAGCTGGCCGTGCCGAACTACATCACCCAGGACTTCTCGGTGCAGTACACCGCCGACAAGTGGCAGGCCACTGCCGGCGTGCGCAACTTCGCCGACAAGGAACCGCCGACCATCAGCCCGGGCGCCGGCATCTACAACACCGTCGGCAACGCCCCGCTGTACAGTGGCTACGACTACTTCGGCCGTACGTTCTTCGTGAACCTCAGCAAGAAGTTCTGAGCCATGCGTCAACAGCCGCCGCCCGCAAGGGCGGCGGCTGCTTTTGGGGTGGGTGCAATGCCCGCCTTCCCATTGCACGGACACAGTGAGACGTCGCATGAAGCACTACCTGCTGCTGGCCGCGCTGGCCGTCGCCGCGCCGCTGCACCTCAACGCCAAACCCGCGGTCCCCACGATCGAACAACTGGCCGCCTTCCCGGATATTTCAAGCCTTTCCGTGTCGCCTGACGGCACGCAGATCGCCGGTCTGCAGGCCCGCGGCGAAGAGCGCGTGATCCTGGTCTGGAAGACCGATGATCTCAGCGCAGCACCGACCACGATCGGTGCGGGCCGCATGAAGTTCCAGAGCGTGGGCTTCATCAAGAACGGGCTGCTGGCAGTCACGCTGTGGCAGCCCTTCGACCTGCGCACCGACCGGGTCAACAAGACCTTCATCAGCAAGTTCTTCATCACCGATACCGAAGGCAAGCAGTGGAAGGAACCGATCAGCGTTCCGCGCGCCACCAGCCGCAACGAAGAACTGGAACAGGCGCTGTCCAATGCCACGGTGCTGGACACGCTGCCCAACGACCCCGACCACATCCTGGTGGTCAACGGCTCGGGCAGCAATTCCGGTGACGTCTACAAGGTCAACCTGCGCAGCTTCACGTCCCAGCGCATCCAGAAGACGGAAGAACGTGTCGCTGGCTACCTCACCGATCTGAACAGCGAACTGCGCGCACGCCTGCGCCAGGACGTGGACGGTACCGGCGCCTACGTCGCCACCGAGTTCCGCAACCCTGCCACCAACGCGTGGGAAGAACATTTCCGCTCGCACGTGAAGGACCGCGATATCACCCAGGTCGTCGGTTTCGCCGATGATCCGAACATCGCCTTCATCCAGAGCAACGTCGGACGCGACAAGACCATCATCTATGAGTACGACATTACGGCCCGCAAACAGAGGGAAGTACTGTTCGAGCACAAATTCTTCAATGCAGGCACCGTTCATGTGAACCGTTACAAGGACGTCGAGGGCGTGCCGTTCGGCGCACTGCTCGGCGTGACCTACAGTGGTCCGCGCGAGAACGAGGTTGAATGGACCCATCCGGTGTTCAAGGGCCTCAACCAGGGCGTCCGACAGGCCCTGGGCATCCAGTCCAGCGACGTCACCCTTGTCGATCCCGCAACGGGCCAGCGCGCGGTCACCCAGGCCGACACCGGCCGCGCGGTGCGCGTGATCGACTACAGCAAGGACCTGAAGACCTTTGTGCTGGCCGTCTCCGGGCCGGCGAACCCGCCGGAATACCACCTGTTGCGCAACGGCAAGCTGACCCTGCTGGCCAAGTCCTATCCGAAGATCGATCCGGCTGCGCTGGGCGATACCAGGCTGGTCTATTACAAGGCCCGCGATGGTCTGGATATTCCGGCGTTCCTGACCACACCGAACACCGAACTATGCGGTGCCGGCCCGTGGAAGGCGGTGGTGCATCCCCATGGTGGGCCGTGGGCGCGCGATGGCATGGACTTCGACGGTTCGATGTGGGTACCGCTGATGGCCTCACGCTGCATGGCGGTCCTGCGCCCGCAGTTCCGCGGTTCGGCCGACTGGAGCCGCAAGCTGTGGATGGCCGGTGACGCCGAGTGGGGCCAGAAGATGCAGGATGACAAGGACGACGGCGCCAAGTGGATGATCGAGCAGAAGATCGCCCAGCCTGGCCACATCGCCATGTTCGGCTTCTCCTACGGTGGTTATTCCGCGTTCGCCGCCTCGGTCCGCCCCAATGGGTTGTACAAATGTGCTATCGCCGGTGCTGGCGTCTCGGACATCAAGAAGATCTGGGCACGCTTCTATACCAACCCGTTCTTCCGCCAGGCGCAGTCCAAGACCGTTGACGGCCTGAATCCACTGGACAAGGCCGGCGAGATGAAGATCCCGCTGATGGTCTACCACGGTGACCGCGACCGTACGGTGCCGATCGAGCAGTCGGAGTGGTTCGTTAACAAGGCCAAGAATTCAGGACAGCCGATCGAATTCCACGCCATCGCCGACTACGCGCATGGCCCCGCCTGGACCCGAGCGATCATGGGCGACCAGCTCAAGTTGATCGACGACTACCTGACCAAAGGCTGCGGCGGCGGCGGCCTGTAAGCCCCGTCGCTGCCAGGCAAGGGCGCCCACGGGCGCCCTTGCCCGTTCTGGCCCTTGCACCCGCCCATGACCTTCGACACCCTTGCGGGGTAGGCTGGCGGCGTATCGTTCGGCCCACGGCCGTCCCCGCGGCTCTTCCCTGACTCACTCGGCCTGGAGGCCAAACATAGTGATCACGCGTACTCCCAAGATCGTGCTGCTCAGCCTGGCCGTGTCGGCCGTGCTGGCCGGCTGTGGCAAGAACGAAACCCCGGCCAAGGAGGCCGCCGCGCCTGCCCCGGCCGCCGCCGAAGCCACCACCTACACCCTGGATGAGAGCAAGCTGCCGGCCTATAACGCCTTCCAGCCCAGCGATCTGGACACCAACCTGGACGCCTGCACCGCATTCGGCGACTACGTCAACAGCAAGTGGCTGGCCGCCAACGAGATTCCCGGCGACCGCACCAGCTGGGGCGCGTTCACCATCCTCGACGAGCGTTCGGTGGCAGTGCAGCACCAGCTGGCCGAGCAGGTCGCGCAGGTCAAGAACCCGAGCCACATCGAGAAGATCGTCGGCGACCTGTGGGCCACCGGCATGGATGAGGCCAAGATCAACGCCCAGGGCATCGAGCCGCTGAAGGCCGACCTGGCCGCCATCGACGGCCTGCAGGACAAGGCCGCCATCGCCGACTACCTGCGCACCAGCGCAGCCAAGGGCGAGAACGTGCTGTTCGGCTTCGGCGCCGAGGCCGACTTCAAGAACTCGACCATGAACTTGGCCTACGCCAGCCAGGGCGGCCTGGGCCTGCCTGACAGCACGTACTACACCGACGCCAAGAACGCCGACAAGCTCAAGGCCTACCAGGCGCACGTCGCCAAGGTGCTGGAACTGTCCGGCGTCCCGGCAGCCGACGCCGCCAAGCAGGCTGAGGACGTGGTCAAGTTCGAGACCCGCCTGGCCAAGGCGTCCAAGTCGCGCGTCGAACTGTCGCGCAATGTGGAGCTGTACTACAACCCGGTCACCCTGGCTGACGCCGACAAGCTGACCCCGAACTTCAGCTGGACCGAGTTCTTCAAGTCGCAGGGCGTTGCTGCGCCGGAGAAGTTCTCGCTGGCGATGCCGGCCTTCCATGAGGAAGTGAGCAAGGCGCTGGGCGACACCGACCCGTCGGTCTGGCGCGCCTACCTGCGCTTCCACACCGTCGATGGCGCCTCGCCGTACCTGGCCGATGCCTTCGTCCAGGAGAACTACGCGTTCTACGGCAAGACCCTCAACGGCCAGAAGGAACAGAAGCCGCGTTGGAAGCGCGTGCTGGGCACCATCGAGAACGATGCCGGCGAAGCGTTCGGCCAGCTGTACGTGAAGGTTGCCTTCTCGCCGGAAGCCAAGGCGAAGATGGAAGAACTGGTGAAGAACCTGGCTGCCTCGCTGAAGGAACGCATCCAGGGCCTGAGCTGGATGAGCGAGGAAACCAAGGCCAAGGCCATCGCGAAGTGGGAAACCTTCACTCCGAAGATCGGCTACCCGGACAAGTGGCGTGACTGGTCGGGCCTGCAGACCCAGCGCGACAGCTACCTGGCCAACGTGCGTGCGGCCAACGAGTTCAACTACAAGTTCAACCTGTCCAAGATCGGCAAGCCGGTGGACAAGACCGAGTGGGGCATGACCCCGCAGACGGTCAACGCCTACTACAACCCGCTGCAGAACGAGATCGTGTTCCCGGCCGCCATCCTGCAGCCGCCGTTCTTCGATCCGAAGGCAGACGATGCGCTGAACTACGGTGGCATCGGTGCGGTGATCGGCCATGAGATGACCCATGGCTACGACGATCAGGGCGCGCGCTTCGGGCCGACCGGCAACATGGAAGACTGGTGGACGCCGGCCGACAAGAAGAACTTCGAAGGCCTGACCGGCAAGCTGGTCAAGCAGTTCGACCAGTACAAGGTTGACGGCCAGGCCGTGAACGGCCACCTGACCCTGGGCGAGAACATCGCCGACCTGGGTGGCCTGGCCACGGCCTACGATGCGTTGCAGAAGGCCTCGGCCGGCAAGGAAGATCCGAAGGTCGACGGCTTCACCCGCGATCAGCGCTTCTTCTTCAACTGGGCCACCGTGTGGCGTACCAAGTACACCCCGGAAAACGCCAAGGTCCGCCTGGCCACCGATCCGCACGCCCCGGCGCAGTTCCGCGCGATGGGCGCGCCCTCGAACCTGCCGACCTTCGCGGCCGCGTTCCAGTGCAAGGCCGGTGCACCGATGGCGCGCAGCGGCGAGCAGCAGGTGGTGATCTGGTAAGCCACGGCTGACGCCAAGGCAGACCTGCAAGGGCCCGGGATCTCCCGGGCCCTTGTTTTTGCGCGACCCGCCACGGCCGCCAGGCATACCGTGATACGTGCATGCTGCGCCCATGCGCGGCTTGCTATAGTGCGCCCGCCCTCAATCCATCATGGATTCGTTCTACATGCCCAATTTCCGTCCGCTTGCCATCGCCCTGGGCATCAGCCTGGCGACCCTGGTCCCGAGCCATGATGCGTTCGCCGCAAAGAAAAAGGCCGCCCGCGCCCCGGCCGTCAGTGCCCAGTGCAGCGACTTCTACGGCGCCACCAACGCTGGCTGGCTGAAGGCCAACCCGGTACCGCAGACCGGAGCCACCACCGCGCTGGGCCAGCTGGTCGAGCGCAGCAGGCAGCAACAGCGCGAACTGCTCGATGCGGCCATGACGTCGCCGCAGGGCAACGTGCAGAAGCTGCTGGGCGACTTCTGGGCCAGCGGCCTGGACGAGGCGGCGGTGGAAGCCGATGGCTCCAATCCGATCGCGCCGCTGCTGACCCGCATCAATGCGATCAAGAAATCCAAGGATGTGCCGGCGTCGATCGCTGCACTCCATCAGGTCGGCATCCCGGTCGCCTTCAACTTCGGTCCGGACGTCGACCTGAAGGCACTGGACCGTCATATCGGCTACTTCATGCAGGGCGGCATGGGCCTGCCGGATCCGGCGTTCTATACCCGCACCGATGCCGATACCGTGGCGCTGATGGGCCGCTACCGCACCTACGTCAAGCAGATCCTGGCACTGACCGGTACTCCGGCAGCCAAGCTCGATGCGGAGTCGCAGGCGGTGATCGCGCTGGAAACCGAGCTGGCGCGCAATGCACAGTCGCTGGCCGGCATCAACAACCCGTTCAACAACTACGCGCCGATCTCCACCAAGGAACTCAACAGCCGCTACCGCAACCTGCAGCTGGAGGCGTTCCTGAAAGTACAGGGTGTGAACGACGATCTGGTGTCGCTGGCCGACCCGGGCCTGTTCCAGCAACTGGATGGCATGGTCACCAAGCTCAAGCCGGACCAGTGGAAGGCCTACCTGCGCTGGCGCGTGGGCGACTCGATGGCGCCGTACCTGTCCAAGGCCTACCGGGACGCCGAGTTTGAGTTCCGCGGCCGCGTACTGCGCGGGCAGACGCTGCCGCCGCAGCGCTGGGAAGCGGTGCTCGATGCCATCAATGTGGCGGCCGGTCCGATGGTCGGCCGCGAGTACGCTGCCCGCCATCTCTCGGCCGAAGACCGCCGGCAGGCGGCATGGATCGTCGACAAGGTCCGCGAGGTGCAGATCGAGGCCGTCAGGAACAGCACGTGGATGAGTGCCGAAGCCAAGGCTGAAGCACAGGCCAAGCTGGCGGCGCTGAAGATCGAGATCGGCACCCCGCTGCGCGACCTCGACTACACCGTGCAGCCGATGGGCCGCGGCTCGTTCGGTGGCAACATGCTGATCGCCTCGACCTGGCGCCATCGCGAGGAGATGAAGCGCATCGGCAAGGGCAATGCCGACCGTCGCTGGGACGTGCTGCCGCAACAGCCGTCGCTGGCCTATGACCTGGCGCAGAACCGCCTGATCGTCACCGCGGCCATCCTGCAGGGCCCGGTGTTCAACGCCAAGGCCGACAGCGCCGACAAGTTCGGCAGCTTCGGCGGCCTGGTCGGCCACGAGCTGACCCGTGCCATCGATGCCAAGGGCGCGCTGGTTGATGCCAAGGGCGAACTGCGCAGCTGGTGGACGCCGGCCGACAAGACGGCCTGGACCCTGCTCGGCAGCCGCGTGGCCGCCCAGTACGGCGCCTATGAGTTCCCGGGCGTGAAGGGCGCCAAGGTCAATGGCACGTTGACCCAGGAAGAGAACCTGGCCGACATCGCCGGCCTGGAACTGGCCTGGGCGGCCTACACCGCACAGGAACCGAAGGCCAAGCCGGCCCAGCAGCAGGGCTTCTTCCGTGCCTGGGCCGCGTTGTGGGCGCAGCAGCTGTCGCCCAACGAAGCCGCACGCCGCCTGACCGCCGACATCCGCGCGCCGGGCATGTGGCGCACCAACGGCACGCTGGCCAACCTCCCGGCGTTCGGCGCCACCTTCAGCTGCAAGGCCGGCCAGCCGATGCAGCGCAGCGATGCCGAGCAGATCAAGGTCTGGCGCTGAGCCAGCCGGCCGTGACACGAAGGGCGCCCTCGGGCGCCCTTTTTTTTGCGCATGCAGCACGATCCGCCATTAACACGCGGCATGCTATCGCTGCGCCTTCGTCCTGCAGCGGAACCCGACCATGGCCCACAAGAACACGATCTGCATCTGGTACGACAGCGAAGCACTCGAGGCCGCCACGTTCTACGCCGGGATCCTGCCCGACAGCGCGGTAACGGCCGTGCATCACGCACCGGGTGACTATCCGGACGGCAAGGAGGGCAACGTGCTGACGGTCGAGTTCACCGTCTGCGGCATTCCCTGCGTCGGGCTCAACGGCGGCACCGCGTTCAGGCACAGCGAAGCGTTCTCGTTCCAGATCCAGACCGAGGACCAGGCCGAGACCGACCGCCTGTGGAACGCGATCGTCGGCAACGGCGGGCAGGAGAGCCAGTGCGGCTGGTGCAAGGACCGCTGGGGCATCTCATGGCAGATCAGTCCGCGCATGCTGATCGAAGCGGTGACCAGCCCGGACAAGGCCTTGGCCAAGCGCGCCTTCAACGCGATGATGCCGATGAAGAAGATCGACATCGCCACCATCGAAGCGGCGATCCGCACCGCATGACCGCGTGGGATGCGGTCATCGTCGGCGGCGGCCACAATGGCCTGGTCTGCGCGGCCTATCTTGCCCGTGCCGGCAGGAAAGTACTGGTGCTCGAACGCCGTGGCGTGCTCGGCGGCGCAGCGGTCACCGAGGAATTCCATCCGGGCTTCCGCAACTCGGTCGCCTCGTACACCGTCTCGCTGCTGCAGCCTAAGGTGATCGACGAGCTGCAGCTGCACGCGCATGGCCTGCGCGTCGTCGCCCGCCCGGCCAACAATTTCCTGCCGTTGCCTGACGGCCGCTATCTGCTGTCGGCACCCGGCCGTACCCAGGCCGAGGTGGCGAAGTTCTCCGAACGGGATGCGCAGCGCCTGCCAGCCTATGAGGCGAGGCTGGAGGTCTTCGCCGACGTGCTGCGCGCCTGGGCCCTGCGCGCGCCGCCGGACCTCGGCGTCGCAGGCGGCTGGCGCGCATTGCCGGCACTGTGGCGGATGGGCCGGCTCGGCCGGGAACTGGCGGCACTGTCCCCTGCCCTGCGCCAGGAGCTGCTTGATCTGTTCACCCTGTCGGCCGCCGACTATCTGGACCGCTGGTTTGAAAGCGAGCCGATCAAGGCCCTGTTCGGATTCGATGGCATCGTCGGCAACTACGCCAGTCCGTACACGCCCGGCAGTGCCTACGTCCTGCTGCACCACGTGTTCGGCCAATGCAACGGAGTGAAGGGCGCCTGGGGCCATGCGATCGGTGGCATGGGCGCGATCAGCCAGGCCATCGCTGCATCGGCGCGCGCGGCCGGCGCAGAACTGCGCGTGGATGCCGGCGTGAAGCGGCTGCTGGTCGAGCACGGACGCGCGGTGGGCGTTGAGCTGGCCGGCGGGGACGTACTGCGCGCGCGCGTGGTGGTGGCCAACGTCAATCCAAAACTGCTCTACGAGCAGTTGCTGGAACCGGAGCAGGTGCCCGCGGCGACGCGCGAACGCATGGCGCAGTGGCGCTGCGGTTCGGGCACCTTCCGGATGAACGTGGCGCTGTCGCGGCTGCCGGACTTCCACGCCCTGCCCGGCGCCGGTGAGCACCTCAGTGCCGGCATCATCATGGCGCCCAGCCTCGACTACATGGACCGCGCGTGGCTGGATGCGCGGCGCGACGGCTGGTCGCGCGAGCCGATCGTGGAGATGCTGATTCCCAGCACCCTCGACGATTCGCTGGCGCCACCGGGCCAGCACGTCGCCAGCCTGTTCTGCCAGCATGTGGCACCGGTCCTGCCCGGGGGTAGGCATTGGGACACGCATCGCGATATCGTCGCCGACCTGATGATCGCCACCGTCGATCGGTATGCGCCCGGCTTCGCCGACAGCGTGCTCGGTCGGCAAGTGCTGTCACCGCTGGATCTGGAGCGGACGTTCGGCCTGGTGGGCGGCGATATCTTCCACGGTGCGCTCAGTCCCAACCAGCTGTTCTCGGCGCGGCCGATGATCGGCCAGGCCGGCTACCGCGGTGCCCTGCCCGGGCTTTACCTGTGTGGTTCAGGCACGCATCCCGGCGGCGGCGTGACCGGCGCGCCGGGCCACAATGCCGCGCAGGTGATCCTGCAGGATCTGTAGGGGTGTGCCAACCACGGCTGGCACCTGCCGCATCAGATGACCCTGCGGATCATTTGACGCTGCGCAGATGATTCGGACGGTTCGGCGGGCCGGGGGGACGGCGCTTGTTGAACGGTGGCTGGCCGCGCCAGTAGCGGATCAGCAGCCACCCGAACAGCATGCCGCCCAGGTGCGCGAAGTGCGCCACGCCCGGCTGCCAGCCGGTCATGCCCAGCACCAGTTCACCGACACCGAACAGGATCACGAACGTGCGCGCCTTCATCGGAATCGGTGGGAACAGCAGCATCACCCGCTGGTTCGGGAACAACATGCCGTACGCCAGCAGCAGGCCGAACACACCACCGGACGCGCCCAGCACCGTGGCCGGATTCTCCAGCAGCGTCCCCACCAGCAGCTGGCAGACGCCGGCGCCGGCCACGCACACCAGGTAGTAGAGCAGGAAGCGCTTCTCGCCCCAGGTCTGTTCCAGCGGCGCACCGAACATGAAAACGGCCAGCATGTTGAAGAACAGGTGGCCGAAGCTGCCGTGCAGGAAGCCGTAGGTCAGCAGCTGCCACGGCTGGAAGTTGCCACCCGGGGAGAACGCATCGAAGCCCTGCTGCAGCGGCTGCAGCATGAACGGCTCGAAGGTCTGGTTGCCGAGCAGGAACGGCTGCTGCAACAGGAACAGGATCGCGTTGGCGATCAGCAGGGCCTTGGTGACGGTTGGCAGTCGCGGGAACATGGGGACACCGGCATGGAACGGTCTCCATCATAGCCGCACCGTCGTGTCGTGTCGGCGACTGCCGCGTGCGGCCCGTTCAGACCCCGGTCGCGCTCAGCCCGGTCCCCACACGGCGGCATCCAGCGCCGCCGCCGGGTCGGACGCCGGCATCCGCACCCGGCCGTTCTGCACCACCACGCCTTCCGCGCGCAGCCGCTGCGACTGTTCCCGCCAGCCCGCCGACCCCTCCGCCATGGCGATGCGCCCGTCAGAGCGCAGCACGCGGTGCCAGGGCAGTGTCGGGTCATCGTTCTGGCCGAGAATGCGTGCCGTCAAGCGTGCCCGCCCCGGCAGGCCCGCGCGCATCGCTACCTGTCCATAGCCCATCACCTGTCCCGGCGGGATCGCGTGGATCACCGCCAGGATGCGCGCGCGCGCCTGGTCCGGCGTCAGCGGCGCAGACGCGTCACCAGCAGCACGCCGAGCAGGACCAGCACGGTGCCGGCGATCTGCGCCGGCCCCATCGGTTCGTCGAGCAGCCATAGGCTCATCACGATGGTGGAAACAGGCCCCAGCATACCGACCTGCGCTGCCAGCGAGGAACCCACGCGCTGCACCGCCAGCATGATCGCCAGCACCGGCAGCACGGTGCAGACCGTGGCGTTGACCAGCGACAGCCCCTGCACCGGTGCAGGTGCCTGCCACAGCAGTGGCAGCGGATGGGTGATGGCGAAATGCAGCAGCACCAGACCGCTGGCCACGCAGCTGGCATAGGCGGTCAGGCGCACCGCGCCGATCCGTGCCACCACCTGGCCGCTGCCGAACAGGTACAGCGCATAGCTGAGCGCGCTGCCCAGCACCAGCAGGCTGCCGACGATGATCTGCCCGCCCTCCCGCTGCAGATCGTGGCCGAACGCCAGCAGCACCCCCAGGTAGCTCAGCACCAGCGCGGCGACCTGCCAGCGCCCTGGCCGCTGCCGCGCCAGCAGCACGTTGATCAGCAGCACCAGCGTCGGGTTGAGGTAGAGGATCAATCGTTCCAGCGTGACGCTGATGTACTGCAGACCCTGGAAATCCAGCAGGCTGGACAGGTAGTAGCCGGTGAACCCCAGCCACAGCACGCGCGCCCGGTCTGCCCACGACAGCGGCTCGACACGGCGCGAAGCCCACACCGCCATCAGTGCGAACAGGGGCAGTGCCATCAGCATGCGCAGCGCCAGCAGCGTGGTCGCATCGACACCGTGGCGCAGGCCGAGCTTGACGATCACCGCCTTGCCGGATGCGGCAACGGCGCCGATCGCCGCCAGGCCGATTCCCCCCAGGGCGATGCGTGGGGATGCGGTGGCGATGCGCGGGGAGGAGCTTGACATGGGAACAGCGGCGGGCCGCGCAGGGCGGCCCGGGGGTGCGTGTGGACGCCCATTGTCGCATGGCCCGACGCGGCAACCGCAGCGTCAGCGCATCAGCACCACTTCCTCTGCGGAGGTCGGGTGGATCGCCACCGTGTCATCGAACTGGGCCTTGGTCGCTCCCATCTTCACCGCCACCGCGAAGCCCTGCAGGATCTCGTCCGCGGCCTCGCCCAGCAGGTGCACCCCCACCACGCGCTCTTCCGGCCCGGCGCAGACCATCTTGAACAGGCTGCGCTGGGTACCGTTGGCCAGTGCCTGCAGCATCGGCCGGAAACGGCTGTGATAGACCGTCACCTGCTTGAAGCAGGCACGCGCCTCCTCCTCACCCATGCCCACCGCCCCCAGCGGCGGATGCGAAAACACCACGCTGGCCACATTCTCATAGTCCATCTTCGACTGTGGGCGGCCACCGAACAGACGGTCCATCAACCGACGCGATGCAGCCACCGCCACCGGGGTCAGGCCCACCTTGCCCGCGATATCCCCCACGGCATGGATGCTGGGTACCGCCGTGGTCTGCCATTCGTCCACCTGCACCTGCTCGTGCTCGCCGATGTCGATGCCCAGCGCTTCCAGGCCCAGGCCCCGGCTGTTGCCACGGCGGCCGGTGGCGAAGAACACCGCGTCGAACACGCTGTCCATGGGGCCATCATGGCCGAAGGCGCGGACGCGCTCACCGTCGCGCTGCAGTTCGCGCAGGCGGTAATCAAAGTAGATGCGCACGCCCTGCTGGCGGAGGTTTTCCGCCAGCTGATCGGTCAGCTCGTAGTCGAAGCGTTCCAGCAGACGCTTGCCGCGTACCAGCAGGCTCACCCGGCTGCCCAGCGCCTGCAGCAGCCCGGCCAGCTCCACCGCGATGTAGCCGCCGCCGATGATCGCGACCTGGGCCGGGGCCGCACGCAACTCGAAGAAGTCGTCGGATACCAGGCCCAGCTCCGCGCCGGGGATGTCCGGACGCTGCGGGTGCGCTCCGGTGGCGATCAGGATGTGGTCGGCGGTGTAGCGCACCCCGTCGCTGCAGGCCACCGTGTGCGCGTCGAGCAGGTGGCCGCGCGCCGGGATGCGGACGACGCCAGTTTCATCCAGACGCTTGTGGTAGCTGGTATGGATGTTGCTGATATAGGCCTGGCGATGGATCACCAGTTCCTTCCACGACAGTGCCGGTCGTGGCGGCACATCGAAGCCCATCGCGCTTGCCAGGCCGATACGCTCGTGCAGATCGGCGGCCAGCCACATCGCCTTCTTCGGTACGCAGCCAACATTGACGCAGGTCCCGCCCAGTTCACCGGGTTCCAGCAGCGCTACGCGCTTGCCGTACTGCGCGGCGCGGATGGCGCCGGCCAGGCCGGCAGAGCCGCCGCCAAGGACGATCAGGTCGTAATCATGGGAAGCCGTGTTCATCGGAATCGCTCGGGTCGGTAAGGGGCAGGATCGATCGCTGGCGTGCGGCCACAGACGAGATCGGCGATCAGCTGGCCGGTGCCGGCGCTCATGCTGATGCCGAGCATGCCATGCCCTGCCGCAAGCCAGACGTGAGGATGGGCAGGCGCGCGGCCGATCAACGGTACATCGTCCACGCTCATCGGACGCCAGCCGCACCACTGCTCCTGCAGCTGCGCGCCACGCGGCATGCGCAGGTGGCGATCAGCGGCCAGCTGCAACGCCTGCAGGCGCTGCGCACGCAGCTGCGGGTCGGCACCGGCGAATTCCATCGTGCCCCCCAGTCGCAGCGCGTCGCGCCAGGCGATCACGAACACGGAGTGATCTTTCAGCACCGCCGGACGGGCCGGCACCAGCGGCGGGCGTGACCAGGTCAGCGAGTACCCCTTGCCGGGCTGGATCGGCACCCGCAGGTCGAGCAGCCGTGCCCATCGCGGCGACCACGGGCCGGTGGCCAGCACCAGTTCCCGCGCGCGCAGCGTGCGTCCGCCGGCCTGTACCCGGACCCCGTGTACGTCGCCGCTGAAGCCCTGCATCTCGACCTGCTCGTCGATCTCGACGCCCTGCGCACGCAGTACCCGCGCCAGCTCCGCAGTGAAACGGTCCGGGCGCAGCTGCGCGTCGCCGGGGAAATGGATCGCACCGGCAAGCCGATCATGGAACGCCGGATTGTCGCGTGCGTAGTGGCCGCCATCGATGCAGCGGGTCGCAATGCCGTGCGCATCCAGCGCCTCGCACTGGGCGATATGCTGATCGAAGCTGCGTGCATCACCGAACACGTAATCCAGGCCGCGCGTCTCGAATTCACAGTCCAGCCCATGGGTTCCCACCCATTCGGCCAGGCGCACACGGGAATCATTCAACAGCGCAGCGCGCGCGCGCGTGGCCTGCAGCCAATGCCGCGCATTGCAGCGCGCGCTGAACTGCAGCAGCCAGCGCCACAGCGCGGGATCGAGGCGGCTGCGCACATACAGTGGCGCGCGTGGGTCGAGCATCCAGCGCAACGCACGCAGCGGCACACCCGGCGCGGCCAGGGGCGGTGCATGACTGGGCGTGACGGTGCCGCAGTTGCCGTACGACGTCGCTGCGCCCACGCGGCCACGATCGATCACCCGTACCTGCCGTCCCTGTCCGCACAACGCCAGCGCAGTCGCCAGGCCGATGGCACCGGCACCGATCACGATCACGTCATCGCGCGCCCCCTGCATCGGTCAGCCCCTTCCAGCCTCGCGGCGCATCGGCGGCCACTGGCGATAGGTCATCGCCCGCCACAGCCACTCCATCGGTCCGAAGCGGAAGCGGCGCAGCCAGGCATGGGAAAGCGCGACCTGCGCGGCGAACAGCAGCACAGCGAAGAGCAGCTGCACGCTGCGCGGCATCACGTCGAAATAGCCCAGGCCATGGTGGTAGAACACCCAGGTGCACAATAGCGACTGCCCCAGGTAGTGGGTCAGCGCCATCCGGCCGACCGGCGCCAGCCAGCCCAGCCGCGCGCGCCACTGCACGATCCAGGCGAGGTAGCCCAGGCACATCGGCAGCGCGCCGATCATCACCAGCGCCATCGCCGAGGTCACACCAAGGTCGTAGGCACCGGGTGCCAGGTAGGGTTTCCAGGCCACACCCAGCACGGTGACCAGCAGGCCCAGCGGCAAGGCGACCCAGCGCAGCGCCGCGAACAGGCGCGGATGGCGTTCCGGCGCGGCCAGCGCGCCACTGCCGGCCAGTCCACTGCCGATCAGGAACATGCCCAGTACCGCCGGGCCGGTGATCAGCAGCGCCCCCATCGACGAACCAAACTCATGCAGGCGCTGGATGCAGGCCTGGATCCAGTTGCCGTGTCCGTAGACCATGCGCTCCCGGGCGATGCTCTGCTGCGCGTCGACCAGCATCTGCTGCGCGTCCTGCGGCGTCGCCAGTGAAACCATGGCACCGAGCAGCATCATCATCGCCGCGCCACCGAGGTAGACGATGACGCCCATCCACGGCAGCCAGCTGCGCGGTGCCTCGCGGCACGCCAGCAGGGGCAGCGACGCCAGCGCGTAGAGCACCAGGATGTCGCCGGACCAGACCAGCAGCGCGTGGCACAGGCCGATCAGCATGAGCCCGGCGCTGCGGCGCAGATAGAACGGAGTGAACTCGCGGCCGGCGGTCTCGGCGCGCTGTGCCATCACTGCGAATCCGGCGCCGAACAGCAGCGAGAACAGGGTGAAGAACTTGCCCTGCACGAACACATAGACGAAGGCGTCGGCCCAGTAATCGATCCCCTGCCAACGCACGTCGATACCGGTGAATGCCAGGTCCAGCGGTCCGCTGAAGGCCTCCATGTTCATCAGCAGGATGCCCAGCAACGCGGCCCCGCGCAGTATGTCCAGCACGGCGATGCGGTCGCCGGAGGCGACCGGCTGCAGGGAAGACGAAGCGCTGTTCACAGGACATCCGGCGGGCAGGTCCTTCATTATGCAGCCCGCCTGCGCGCCGTGGACGAGCGCGCGGTGTTCCAGACATGCAACGGCCCGCCGAAGCGGGCCGTTGCTGCCGTCACGATCGCAGGGCGATCAGTGCGCGTGACCGCCGTCGCCGTGAACGTGGCCGTGCTCGATCTCTTCCTTGCCGGCTTCGCGCACGTCGACGATTTCCACGTCGAAGTGCAGGTCCTTGCCGGCCATCGGATGGTTGAGATCGACGTCGACCACGCTCATGCCGACCTTCTGCACGGTCACCGCACGCGGGCCGAAGTTGGTCTGCAGCACGACCTGCTGGCCCGGCGCCAGCTTGGTATTGCCGAAGTGCTTCTTCGGCACGCGCTGGGACAGGCCTTCGCGGCGCTCGCCATAGGCGTCGGCCGCCGTGACGTCGACACTGAAGGTGGCGCCGGCTTCCTTGTCCATCATGGCGTTTTCCAGGCCCGGGATGATGTTGCCGTGACCGATCAGGATCGCCAGCGGCTCGCCGCGGTCCTTGGACGATTCGATCGGCTCCTGGCCGACTTCGGAAACGGTGTAGTGGAAGCGGACAACGCGGTCTTTTTCGATCTTCATGCGCGACTCTGTCTGGTTCTGCCGGAGGCAGACGGGTTGGGGCGGGTTGTCGCCCGGCGGGGACGCCGCCATCATGACGGCCAATCCAAGGTGGCGCATTATCCGGAGAACATGCACATCACGCCAGTTTCGTCCGGCCCGCGCCGGCTGTCCGTGCCCGCCCTGCTGCTGGTCCTGCCCCTGCTGCTGACCGCCTGCGGCGGCGGCAAGGCCACCCGGACGGCGGCGCCCCCGCCGTCGGCGCACTGGCCGGCGACCACCCCGGACAATCCCGAGGCCGCCAATTCAGTACTGATGCGTGCCATCAGCCTGGTCGGCACGCCCTACCGTTACGGCGGCAACACCCCCGAATCAGGCTTCGACTGCAGCGGCCTGGTCGCCTATGTCTACCGCGAGATGCTGGATCTGAAGCTGCCGCGCACCTCGCGCGACCTGGCCGCCGTACAGGGCCCGAGGATCGATCCGAAGCGTCTGGCCACGGGTGACCTGGTGTTCTTCGGCAGCCGCGGCAACGTCACCCATGTCGGCATCTATGTCGGCGAGGGGCGCTTCGTGCACGCCCCCAGCACCGGCGGCACGGTGCGCCTGGACTCGCTCAGCGGGCCCTACTGGAAGGACCACTACACAGGGGCCAAACGCGTCCTTCGCTAAAATGAACAGGCGTCATGTTCAAAATTGAGAATTGCGTCACAGTGAAAATAACGTTTTTATAACGGAATTTTTAACTTATCAGTGCTTTTACAGGGCATGATGCCCCATCGTTTTTTTTCTGTGACCGACGCGTGACGACTGACGACCTGACGTGCAAAGGCCAGACCGCCGCTTCTCCGCGTAGTGTCCGCCCTGTTCTTCTGGGCTTGGCACTGTGCCTGACCAGCCTCCCCGCCTGGTCGCAGACCGTTCCCTCACGCGCCGACGCTGTTCCGGTCCCGGCGACCGACAATGGCGTACGTGTGACGGGCAAGACCGAAGTCGCGGCCCCCCAGCGCAGCCGCACCGATGCAGCCGCCAGTGCCACGCTGGCCGCCCTGCTGCCGCACCTGGCCGCCAACGACACCATTCCGCTGATGGACCGCTCGGCCATGGTCGCCGGCGATCTGAGCCGCCTGCTCGCCAACTACGACACCAGCAGCGCTGCCAATGGCAGCGTTGTCGGCAGCGCCGCCGACAATGGCAAGGTGCAGTCGCTGCTGCGGCGGGCGATGACCCTGCTCGGCACCCCCTATCGCTGGGGTGGCAGCAATCCGGACAGCGGCTTCGACTGCAGCGGCCTGGTCGGCTACGTCTTCCGTTCGGCGCTGGGCATCGAACTGCCGCGCGTCTCCCGCGAGATGGCACACGACAACAACGCCGAGCTGATCAACGACCGTGCCGCCCTGGCCGCGGGTGACCTGGTGTTCTTCGGTCGCAAGGGCCGGGTCGACCACGTCGGCATCTATGTAGGTGACGGCCGCTTCCTGCATGCCCCGAGCGCAGGCAAGGATGTCCGGGTGGACACCCTGCTCAGCGGCTACTGGGGCAACAAGTTCATGCAGGCGCGCCGCGTCGAGCTCTGACGCCGCCTTTCCAGGCACCGCCTGATAGCTGAAAGCCGCTGCCCTGCAGCGGCTTTTTCGTTGCCCGCGGAATGCCTGGGATGCGTCTTCCCTTTCCTGGCCCGGCGGGCACGCCCACAACGAAAAGGCCCGCCAGTGCGGCGGGCCTTCATCTCTCGCATGACAGGCCGCTGCGCGGCGTCTCAGCTGCGTGGCGGCGTAGGGTCCGGGTCATCCACGCCCACGTTGCTGGAGGGATTGTCGTACACCGACTGGTCGAGCAGGCCGGTCTCCTTGGCCACCAGCACCGGCACCAGCATCTGACCGGTCACGTTGGTCATGGTGCGCATCATGTCCAGGATACGGTCGATGGCATACAGGTAACCGATGGTCTCCAGCGGCAGATTGGCGGCACTGAGCACCACGGTGGCCATGATCACGGCCGTACCCGGCACACCGGCAGTACCGAAGCTGCCCAGCACCGAGGCGATCAGCACCACCACGTACTGCTCCGGCGTCAAAGGCACGCCGCTGTACTGGGCGATGAAGACCGCGCACAACGCGGGGTAGATCGCGCCGCAGCCGTCCATCTTGATGCTCGCACCCAGTGGCACCGCGAATGCACCGTAGTCCTTGTTGACGCCCAGGTTGTGGGTGATCGAACGCAGCGCCACCGGCATCGCGGCGAAGCTGGAGGAGCTGACGAAGGCGACCTGCATGCCTGGCGCCGCGCCGCGGAAGAACTTCAGCGGATTCAGGCCGTGCGCCAGCAGCAGCGCGCTGTAGACGACCACGATGTGCAACGCACAGGCCACGTACAGGGCCAGCACGAAATGCCCCAGCGGCAGCAGCTTCTCGAAACCGTAACTGCCCACCAGGCCGGCAATCAGGCCGAAGGTACCGATCGGGGTGACTTCCAGCACGAAGCGGGTCACCTGGATCATGATGTCGCTCATCTGGCCGACCAGCTTCCGCGCCTCGGTCACCTTCTCGCCCAGCTTGACGATGGCAAAGCCCACCAGGCCGGCGAAGAAGATCACCGGCAGGATCGAGCCCCTGCCAGCGGCCAGCACGGTCTCGCCGGCGGCATTGACCCGGGTGCCGATGCCGGACAGTGCATAGAAGACGTTGGCCGGCACCACATCCAGCAGCACCTGTACCACGCTGGGAACCTCGCGCGGCACATAGTTGCTGGCCATGGACAGCTGCAGGCCACCGGCACCGGGCTGCAGCACGGTGCCCACGCCCAGGCCCACGCACACCGCCAACGCAGCGGTGATCACGAACCACAGGAAGGTGCGGCCACTGAGCGCTGCAACCGACTTCTGGCCATGCAGTGACGAGATCGCGTTGATGACCGCGAAGAACACCAGCGGCACCGCGATCATCTTGATCAGGGTGACATACAGCTCACCGAGCGGACCGAACCACGTTTCCGCAGCGGGGCCGAGCGCCCAGCCGGCCAGCGCACCAAGCACGAAGCCGCCGACCACGCGCTGCCAGAATGGAATCCGCAGCCAGGCAGAGACCAGCGTCATAGGCAATCCAGAGGGGAAGGAAGGGATGCTGGCACGATAGCCCAAGGCGGCCCGCAGAACGACCGTCCGCCCGGCAAATCAGTGTGTCATCGGCGTGCCTTGCGAGGGCGGGCATAATGAACGTCCCGTTACAGTTTGTGAGATCCCAGCGTCCATGCGCCGTTCCGTCTCCCTGTTGGCCACGTGTGCCACCACCCTGCTGCTCGGCGCCTGCGCCAGCACCCCCCCCGCTTCCGCGCCGGCAGGCCTGAAGGTCGCCGTCGAGCCGGTTGCACACCCGGCCGGCGAGACGCCGCAATGGTGGTACCGCAGCGGCGCCGCCCAGGCCGCCGCCAATGGCGCGATGGCCGGCAAGGCCCGGAATGTCATCCTGTTCCTCGGCGACGGCATGAGCCTGACCACCGTGGCCGCTGCGCGCATCTACGAAGGCCAGAAGAAGGGCGGATCGGGTGAAGAGAACCTGCTGTCCTGGGAACGCTTCCCCGCCACCGCGTTCAGCAAGACCTACAACACCGACTCGCAGACCCCTGATTCGGCGGGCACCATGACCGCCATCACCACCGGCGTGAAGACCCACATGGGCGCGATCGGTGTCAGCGCAGGCGCCCGAACCGATTGTGCCGACAGCCTGTCCAAGGGCCTGCTCACCTGGCTGCAGCTGGCCGACAGCGCCGGCCTGGCGACCGGCATCGTGTCCACCGCGCGCCTGACCCACGCCACCCCGGCGGCCACCTACGCGCACTCGCCGGAGCGCAACTGGGAGAATGACACCGATCTGACCGAAGCGGCCAAGGCCGCCGGCTGCAAGGACATCGCCCAGCAGCTGCTGTCCACGTCGCGCTATGGCCGCGGCCCGCTGGTCGCGCTCGGCGGTGGTCGCGGTGAATTCACCACCGTGGAAGAGCGCGATCCGGAATACGACGACAAGGTCGGCCAGCGCCTGGATGGCCGCAGCCTGGTACAGGAATGGCAGCAGGCGCATCCGCAGGGTGCCTACGTGTGGAACAGCAGGCAGCTGGCCGCCGCCGCGAATGCGCCGGCCATCCTCGGCCTGTTCGAGCCGGACCACATGCGCTACGAATACGAGCGCCCGCAGGATCCGGCCGGTGAGCCGAGCCTGGCCGAGCTGACCGCTGCTGCGATCACCAATCTGTCGCGCCATCAGGAAGGTTACGTGCTGATGATCGAAGGCGCCCGCATCGACCATGCCAACCACAGCGGCAATGCCTATCGCGCACTGACCGAAACCGTGGCGATGTCCGATGCGGTGCGGGTGGCGTCGGAAATGACGTCGGCCGACGACACGCTGATCATCGTCACCGCCGACCACTCGCACACCCTGAACTTCGTCGGCTACCCCGCACGCGGCAACCCGATCCTGGGCAAGGTGAAGGACAAGGGCGGTGAGGACGGCGCCGGCAAGCTGGACTACGCGCTGGACGGCAACGGCCAGCCTTACACCACCTTGAGCTACGCCAATGGACCGGGCCACACCGGCAGCACCAACCAGCAGCCGGCGGGCAGCAAGCGCTACCCGCACAACCCGAGCAGCTTCGAGCCGGCCAAGGGGCGTCCGGACCTGCATGATGTCGACACCGAGCATCCGGACTACATGCAGGAAGCGCTGGTGCCGATGAAGTCCGAATCGCATGGTGGCGAGGACGTCGGCATCTGGGCGCGCGGTCCCGGCAGCAAGGCGATCCGCGGCACGCTGGAGCAGAACACGATCTATCACATGATCGTGCAGGCAACGCCGGCGCTGCGCGATCGCCTGTGCCAGGCGGGCACCTGCGATGACAAGGGCGTACCGGTGCAGCTGCCGGCGCCCAAGGCCTTCGAACGCAGCGTCGACGGAAAGTAACGGCACGGCGGACGCAGTGTGCAGCCGGGCCATGCCCGGCTGCATCCCGCCCGTGAGTCGAAGGCGCGGCGCGACCCCGCCGATCACCCTACACTTCACCCGTGACTGCCTTCCCCGCCCTGGTTTCCCTCGATGCACCGCTGCTGGTCGGCTACAGCGGCGGCCTGGATTCGACCGTCCTGCTGCACTGGCTACGGCGCTGCACGCAGGCGGCCGGCGTGGGACTACGCGCTGTACACGTGCATCACGGGCTGCAGCCCGACGCCGATGCCTGGGTCCAGCATTGCCAGCAGCAGTGCGCGGCCCTGGGAATCGAACTGGTCGTACACCGCGTGCAGGTCGAGACCGGCACCGGTCTGGGCCTGGAGGGTGCAGCCCGGCAGGCGCGTCGCGCTGCTTTCGTCGCCTCTCTGCGCGACGGAGAGACGCTGGCCCTGGCCCAGCATCAGGACGATCAGGCTGAAACTTTCCTGCTGCGCGCGTTGCGCGGTTCCGGTGTTGATGGCCTGGCGGCAATGAGCAGGGACAGCATGCTCGCCGGCCACCGGCTGTGGCGGCCGCTGCTGCAGGTCCCGCGCGACGCTCTGCATGACTATGCGCGGGCCCACGATCTGCACTGGATCGAAGACCCCAGCAACGACGACGCGTACGCCGACCGCAACTTCCTGCGCCTGCAGGTGCTGCCGCTGCTGCGCCAGCGCTGGCCGCACGCCGCAGCGGCCCTGGCCGGCAGTGCCGATCATTGCGCGCGCACCCGTGGCCTTCTGCAGGAAGAGGACACCGAGCTGCTCGCGCACCTGGAAGCAGCCCCGCGCGTGCTGTCCTTGCAGCTGCTGCGGCAGGTATCGCCGGAACGCGCCGCACGCGTCCTGCGCACCTGGGTGGCCAGCCATGGCGCGGCACCGCTGCCGGGGCGGGTGCTGCAGCAGATGCTCGAGGAAATGCTGCCCTCCGCTTGCGACCGGCAGGCGCAGGTGCGCTGGCAGGATCACGTCATCCAGCAATGGCGCGAGCATGCCTATCTGCTGCCGGCCGAGCTGCCTGCCCTGCCCCTGGACTGGCAGGAGGAGTGGGACGGCCGGGTGCCTCTGGCCTTGCCTGATGGCGGCCAGCTGCGCCTGCTGGGCGCCGCGATGTTCCAGCAGCCGATGCAGGTACGTGCACGGCGTGGCGGCGAGCGCATCGTGCTGCCGGGACGCAGCCACGCACATGCCTTGAAGGACTGCCTGCAGCGTGAACATCTGGCCCCCTGGCGGCGCGCGCAGCTGCCGCTGCTGTTTGCTGACGGCAACCTGCTGGCCGCCGCCGATGTGGTGATCGCCGCACCGCTGCAGGCCTGGCTGCACGCTCACGACGCCCAGCTGCGGTGGCAGCCGGGTGGCTGGTGAATTGACCCCTGCGCGCGTGCCGTCCACACTTGCCGCATGGCCAAGAAGTCCCCCGAAAACGCCTCCCCTGTTGCCCAGTTCGAGCAGTCGCTCGAATCGCTGGAGCAGCTGGTGGAGCAGATGGAAACCGGCGAGCTGAGCCTGGAAGCGTCGCTCAGTGCTTACGAACGTGGCGTGGGCCTGTACCGCCAGTGCCAGCAGGCGCTGGAGCAGGCCGAACTGCGCGTCCGGCTGCTCAGCGATCCGGCACAGCCCGATACGGCAGAACCCTTCGATCCGCCCAGCCATGACGGCTGAGGCGGCGTTCGCGCGCTGGCGCGACCGGATCGAAAGCCTGCTCGATGCCGCCCTGCCCTCGCCGGCCGATGCACCGCAGCGGCTGCACCAGGCCATGCGCCATTCCGTCCTCGGCGGTGGCAAGCGCATGCGTCCGCTGCTGGTCTATGCCACTGGCCAGTTGTTCGGCGCTCAACCGGAAAGGCTCGACGCGGCCGCGATGGCGGTGGAACTGATCCATGCCTATTCGCTGGTGCACGACGACCTGCCGGCGATGGACGACGATGCACTGCGCCGTGGCAAACCCACCACCCACATCGCCTTCGACGAAGCCACCGCGATCCTGGCCGGCGACGCCCTGCAGACCCGCGCCTTCAGCCTGCTGGCCGAGGCACCACTGCCGGCAACACTGCGCGTGGACTGCCTGCAGGCGCTGGCACACGCCTCCGGTGCCGCCGGCATGTGCGGCGGCCAGGCGCTGGATATCGATGCCACCGGACAGCGGCAGTCGCTGGCCGCGCTGACCCGGATGCATGCGCTCAAGACCGGCGCGCTGATCCGTGCCGCGGTACGTATGGGCGCATTGTGCGGCGATGCGCCGGAGCCGCAGCGGGTGCAGCTGGACGCATTCGCCGATGCACTCGGCCTGGCGTTCCAGGTCCGCGATGACATCCTCGATGTCGAAGCCAGCTCCGAGCAGCTGGGCAAGACGGCAGGCAAGGACCAGGCGCAGGACAAGAGTACCTTCCCCGCCCTGCTCGGCATGGAGGGAGCGAAGGCGCAGCTGCGCGAGCTGGCGGCCCGCATGCAGGCTGCTCTGGCGGGCTACCACGAAGAGGCCGATGCGCTGCGCGCGCTGGCCAGGCTTGCGGTGGAGCGCGATCACTGACGTGGTGCGCAACGAAAACGCCCGGCAATGCCGGGCGTTTTCATGTCCGCATGCAGCCGGTCTTACTTGATCAGGCGCAATGCGAACGGGTAGCGATAGGCTTCGCCGTTGTTGGCCTTGACCGCGGCAATGATGCAGAACACCAGGCTGACCAGTCCGACGATCGGCATCAGGATCGCGCCGATGACCACGATGGTCAGGATGATGCAGACCACCATCGCGATGGCCACGGTGATCTGGAAGTTCAGCGCTTCCTTGGCCTGGTCGGTGACGAAGGACTTGCCGGCGTCGTCCTTGTTGATCAGCCAGATGATCAGCGCGCCGATGAAGCCGGTGAAGATGCCCAGCAGGTGCGCGGCCAGGGCCATGGTGCGCTGGTCTGCCGGGACATCGGCGGTGACCGGCGGCGGCGGCGGGACGTTATCGAATTCACTCACGACAAAACTCCTTTTCATTGGGTGGTCTTGACCCACCGGCATCAGGCCGGTTGCGTCAGGCGGCCATAGCTTACGCCATCGACGCCATCAATCATTACCGGCGATGGTCATCCGCCCCACCAGGATCGAACCGGTCCGGATGTGCGAGCGCGGATCGACATCGCTGCCCACCGCTTCGATCGCCATGAACATCTCGCGCAGGTTGCCGGCAATGGTGATGCCGTCCACCGGGTACTGGATCTCCCCGTTCTCGACACGGAAGCCACCGGCCCCCCGCGAGTAGTCACCGGTCACACCATTGACCCCCTGCCCCATCAGCTCGGTCACCAGCAGGCCGCTGCCCATCTGCCGGGCGATGTCTTCCAGCGGCCCGGCGTTGGCCGCCAGCTGCAGGTTGTGCACGCCGCCGGCATTGGCCGTGGTCTGCAGGCCCAGCTTGCGGGCCGAGTAACTGCCCAGTACGTAGCGCTGCAGCACGCCATCGCGGACCAGTGCCGACGCGCGGGTCGCCACGCCATCGCCGTCGAAGGCGGCCGAGCGCAGGCCGCGGCGCAGGTGCGGCAGCTCGTCGATCTGCATCCAGTCCGGGAACAGTCGCTGCCCGGCGCTGTCCAGCAGGAAGCTGGCCTGGCGGTAAAGCGCGCCACCGGACACGGCCGACAGCAGATGGCCCACCAGACTGCGCGCCACTTCCGGGGCGAACAGCACCGGCATGCTGCCCGTAGCCAGCGAGCGCGGTTGCAGGCGGGCGACGGTACGCGCGGCGGCCTGGCGGCCGACCTGGGCCGGATCTTCCAGGTCCTGCCTGGCCAGCGCACTGGTGTACCAGCCGTCGCGCTGCATGCCATCGCCCTGGCCGGCAATCAGCGCACAACCGATCGAATGGTGGGTGCCGCGCTCACGGCCAATGAAACCGTGCGAATTGGCGTACACCGACAGGCTCTGCGAGGTGGACACCGCCGCGCCATCGGAGTTGCGGATCTGCGCGTCGGCCTCGCGCCCGGCGGCCTCGCAGGCCAGCGCCAGGTCCACCGCTTCGTCGGCCTGCAGGACCCACGGATGCCAGCCGTCCAGCTCGGGAAAATCCTTGGCCATCAGGGCGGCATCGGCCAGTCCGGCGGCCGGATCATCCTCGGTGTGGCGGGCGATCGCGCAGGCCTGCTCCACGGTGGCCGACAGGCTGGCCTCGTTCAGGTCGCCGGTGCTGGCGCTGCCCTTGCGCTGGCCGAAGTACACGGTCACGGCAATGCCGCGGTCGCGGGTGGACTGTACGGTTTCCACTTCGCCCAGGCGCACATTGACCTCCAGGCCGCGGTCCTCGCTGCAGCTGACCTCGGCTTGGCTGGCCCCCAGCGCACGGGCACGCTCGAGCAGCTGCTGGGAAAGGTCGGCCAGCCGTTCCAGGCGGGCCGGGCTGTCGTCGCCGACAACCACTTCAGGGGCGATCACGTTCAATGCTTTATCCTGTACAGGTTGGGCCCGGCATCACGCCGGGCGACTTTTTTGAAAGCAGGTGTGGACGATGCGCGGACGCGACGAAGAAACCGGTGAATTCCTTGACAAGAGCCGCAAGCAGAAGCGCGGCGAAGCCCTGGAAGTCCTGGCCCTGGGTGAGAAGCTGGTGTCGCTGACCCCGGCCCAGCTGGCGCGCCTGCCGATTCCGGAGGATCTGCTGCCGCATATCGCCGAGTGCAAGCGCATCACGGCCCACATCGCCCACAAGCGGCAGCTGGCGTTCCTGGCCAAGCACATGCGCCGCGAGGAAGACGAAACCCTGGAGGCGATCCGCGATGCGCTGGACGCCAACAGCGAAACCTCGCGCCGCGAAGTGGCGATGATGCACCGCGTGGAAGACTGGCGCGAGCGCCTGCTGGACGACGGCGACAAGGCGCTGGCCGCGCTGCTGGACGAGTATCCGCAGGCGGATCGCCAGCAGCTGCGCACGCTGGTGCGCAACGCCCAGGCCGAGAAGGCGAAGAACAAGCCGCCGCGCGCCTACCGCGAGATCTACCAGGTGCTGCGCGGGCTGATGCTGCCGGCCGCGCTTGGCCTGAAGGTCGCCACCGACGACGACACCGGCGCCAATCTGGACGACGCGACCGACGAGGACTGAGTCCCCGCCGGCCGGGGCGCTGGCCGGGGCCGTTGCCATGTTCAGGCCTGGGTGCCGCCGACGGTCAGGCCCTCGATCAGCAGCGAGGGCTGGCCGACACCCACCGGCACGCTCTGCCCGTCCTTGCCGCAGATGCCCACGCCCTCGTCCAGGGCCAGGTCGTTGCCGACCATGCGCACCTTCTGCATGGTTTCCGGGCCGTTGCCGATCAGGGTCGCGCCCTTCACCGGCGTGGTGATGCGGCCATCCTCGATCAGATAGGCCTCGGTGGCCGAGAACACATACTTGCCACTGGTGATGTCGACCTGGCCACCGCCGAAGTTGACCGCGTACAGCCCCTTCTTCACCGAGCGGATCATCTCCTGCGGATCGTGCTGGCCGGCGCGCATGTAGGTATTGGTCATCCGCGGCATGGTCAGGTGCGCGAACGACTCGCGGCGCGCGTTGCCGGTCGGTGCCATGCCCATCAACCGTGCATTGAGGCTGTCCTGCATGTAGCCGACCAGGATGCCGTCCTCGATCAAGGTCGTGCACTGGGTCGGATGGCCTTCGTCATCAACGTTCAGCGAGCCGCGACGGCCGTCCAGGGTGCCGTCATCGACGATGGTCACCCCCGGGGCCGCCACGCGCTCGCCGATGCGACCGGCGTAGACGCTGGTGCCCTTGCGGTTGAAGTCGCCCTCCAGCCCATGGCCGACCGCTTCATGCAGCAGCACGCCAGGCCAGCCCGGGCCGAGCACCACCGGCATCACACCGGCCGGCGCCGGCACCGCGTCCAGGTTCACCAGCGCCTGGCGCAGCGCCTCGCGGGCGAACGCTTCCGGCCGGCCATCGGCGAACAGTTCTTCGTAGCCATAACGGCCACCACCGCCGGCATAGCCGGACTCGCGGCGACCGTTCTGCTCGACGATCACCTGCACGTTCAAGCGCACCAGGGGGCGGACGTCGGCACCCAGAACGCCGTCGCTGCGCGCGATGAGCACGGTGTCAACGCCACCGGACAGGCTGACCATCACCTGCTTCACCCGCGGATCGGCGGCACGCAGATAGCCATCCAGGCGCTTGAGCACTTCAACCTTGGCCTCGTTGCCGAGCCCATCGATCGGATCCAGCGCCGGATACAGCGCGCGTGCATTGCGGCGCAGCAGCGAGCGGCCCGCCTGGGCACCGCCCTCGCGCGAAATCGCGCGTGCCGACTGCGCCGCCGCCAGCAGCGCATCGGCATGGATGTCATCGGAATAGGCGAAGCCGGTTTTCTCGCCGGCAATGGCACGCACGCCGAACCCCTGCTCGATGGAATGGGCACCGTCCTTGACGATGCCGTCTTCCACGCTCCAGCTCTCACGCCGGGCGTGCTGGAAATAGAGGTCGCCGAAATCGACACCGGGGCCGAGCAGCTGGCCGAAGGTGCGCTCCAGTCCAGCGGTATCCAGGCCGCCGGGGCGCAGCAGGCGGTCTTGGGCAAGCGTCAGGGCGATATCAGTCATGGCTCTCGATCTGGGGATGCAGGGGCACTCAGGCAAGCCCCGGGGAATGGGAGGCCGCGCTCAGCGCGACCGCGGCAGGTCGGTCACGGCCGGTGGAAGGGTCGGCGCAGGTGCGGAAGCCGGCGGGGTCCGTTCGCGGCTGCGTTCGATCACCTCCACCTTCGGCTCCTTCCAGGGACCGGTCACCTTGTAGGTACGGGCGCCGATCTCACCCAGCGGCTTGGACAGCACCGCATTGGTCGCCGCCCCCAGCGCAGCCCCGACCGGGCCACCGGCCACTGCGCCGACCACGGTCAGCAGATTGCCGGCACGCGGATTGACGTCGATGGTCTGGTCGAACTGCTGCTGGCGCAGGTCGGCCTGGCCGCGGATGGTGATGTTCGCCGCAGGCCCTTCGATCAGCACCTTGTCGGTTCGGGCCACGCCCTGGCCGAACTGCAGGCTGCCCTCGATCTGGTTGAACGCGAAGCCCTTGGAGAAGAAATCACGGAAGTCGAACATCAGCCGCCGCGGCAGCTGGGCCACGCTGAGCAGACCCAGCACGCGACCAGCACCGGGGTCCAGTTCCAGCAGCTGACCGTTGCGCGCATGGATATCCAGCTGGCCCTGCAGATTGCCCAGCTGGAAGTCCGACGGCCCGCCATTCCACGACGCCTGCAGCTGCGCCTGGCCGGCGCCGCCACGCAACTGGCCACCGTAGTCGAGATTCTGCATCAGCGCGCCGAGATCCTCGCTGCGCACCTGCGCGTTCAGCTCGGTGCGGGCGCCGCTGCTGCTGCCCAGCCAGCGGCCGGTGATATCGATCTCCTGGTCGGGCGCGCGGAAGCGCAGGGTCTGCACCTCCAGGCCGTTGCCCCGCGGGCGGGTGCGCAGCACGGCCTGGCCGAGCGCCACCTTGCCGAACTTCAGGTCGGCGATGTCCAGCGCGAACGACGGCAGTCTGGCCGGATCCATGTCGTTGGCGCCGGCCTGCACCCGGGCCGGTGCCGCTGGCGCACCGGACGCGGCCGGCGGTGACTGCCAGTACACCCGGTCGAGCTGGCCGCTGATGGTGCCGCCCTCGGCATTGGGCACGCTCAGGCGGCCAGCCAGCGAAGGGCCGTCCAGGCGCACATCCAGCGCCTGCGCGCCCGGGCGCAGTTGCAGGCGGGTCTGCTCGAACACCCCTCCGATCAGCATCAAGCGGCCGACCTGCACGTCGATCGCCCGCAACGGCATCGGATCGCCGTCGCCGTCTCCGCCGCGGGCCAGGCCGATCCACTCCAACGCGTCCAGGGTCGGGCTGTGACCGTTGACCGCCAGCCCGCTGGAAGGCGGCTCGCGGTCGACCTGGCCGCTGCCGAGGGTCACCTGCACGCCGGTCTGATTGTTATGGCTGCGCGCGGCCAGGGCCAGGCGCTGGCCAAACGCCACGTCGATACGGCCATCCCCCATCGGCAGCTGCGCAGTCACGGTGGTGGCCAGTGGCTCGTCGGCGGGCTTGTCCAGCGGGGCGGGAAGATCCAGGCGCGTGCCTGCCAGATCCGAGCGCAGGCGCAGTTCGCTGGGAGGAGCGGGCGCGCCTGGCGCGACCTTCGGCAGGTTGACGGCGATGGTCCAGGGCGAGGTACCGGTGATGTAGGGCTTGAGCCAGGCCATTTCCGGCGCGCGGTCAATCAGCACGCCTGCATCAAGGCGCGCCGAAAGCTCCGACTCGAAGGCCAGCTTCGGGTCACGCACGAACCCACCCGCGCGCAGGCTCAGTTGGCCGTCCTGGCCCAGATGGCGCACCGCCAGTTGCTCGGCGGCAAAACCACCGTTGCCGTAGCGGGCCAACCCACGCATGTTGTCGAATTCCAGCGCGAAGCGCTTCTCCACCAGCTTCACGCCGGCCAGATCGACCGTGCCCTGCAGGTGCCCCCCCCCTTCGTCGGCATGCAGCGGCTTCAGCAGGTCGAAGGTCACCTGCGCCGGCCCGGTGGCGGTCAGGTTGTCCAGCGTCTCGCCGTATTCCTGGTGCAACGGGCTCTGCCGCAGCAGCGCCAGCAGCTTTCCGGCTTCGCTGCGGGTATCGGCACGTACGTACAGCGGCTGCTGGCCGAAATCCTTGATGCCGGCCTCGAAGTGCTGCACCGGCACGCCTGCCAGGTCACCGCGCCCCTGCATGTGGAAGCCAGGACCGATGAAGGCGATGTCGGCGTCAACCTGGCTCATCAGCGGCCAGTCGCGCTGGAAGCGGATGTCGCCGCGGGTGATATGGCCGGTCGCCTCGAACCGCCCGTCGTTGTTGTCGAAGGGCCAGTCGTCGAGGTCACCGGTGACCAGGCCGATACCATCACGCACCTGGCCGCCGGCCAGCGCCATGTCCAGCCAGTCGGTGGCACCCTTGCTCATCCTGGAATGGATCCAGAAGCGCTTGGCGGCCGTCATCGGTACATCGTCCAGCTTGGCCGCCAGCTGCAGCCACGGACGCGTGCCATTGCCCTGGAACCAGACATCGCCGCGCAGATCGGCTGCGTAATCCGTGCCTTCCACGCGCAGGGCGGCCGTGCCGATGCGCCAGCCGCCGCCTTCGTCGCGCCACCCCACCACTTGGCCTGCCAGGTGCAGGTCATGGCGCACGCCGAAGCCGGTCGGCCAATCGAACTGGAGCTCGCGCTGCGGCTGCAGCTGCAGGCGGAAGCCATCGGCGTCGCCTTCGAAATGGCCGCCCAGCCCACGCAAGCCAGGTGCGTCACCGACGCTGGCAAAACCCAGCGACTGCAGCTCGCCCTGGGCCCACAGCGGACCGTTGCGCTTGCCGGCCAGCTGCAGTTCCCGCAGATCCAGCTGCGGCTTTGACAGGAACAGCCAGCGCCGCAGGCCAGGGTCCAGGCGGTCACTCAGCGCCAGCGCACGCAGCGCGGTGCCGGCCTGCACCGCCCCGCTGCGGATGCCCAGTTGCGTGCCGACCTGCAGTTGCAGTCCATCAAGCTGCTGCGCGCCGGTGTCGTCCACCAGCCGCAGGCGCGGTACCTGCATCGCCCATCCGTCCGCCTGCCGCTGCCAGCGCAGCAGCGCCTGCATGCGCTGCAACTGCAGCCGCGGCACTGCCAGCCCCGGCATCGGTGCGCCGTCGATGCGCAGATCCCGCAGATCCGAATCGGTGGTCAGCGCCACGGGGACGAAATCGCGCAGGGTCAGCCACACATTGAGTTCGCCGCGTCCTTCACGCAGGCGCACGCCCCCGGCCGCCAGCAACGGCGACCAAGCGCGGAAATCGATGGGATCGGCGCCCAGCCATGCCTCGCCGTCGCCACGCACACGGTCCACATCCAGCACGGCGGTCAGCGGAAGTGCGTCGGTCTGGGCCCAGGCCCGCACGCCTACCCGCAGGCGGTCGCCGTTGACGCGCAGGCGCAGATCGACGCGCGGCAATACGGTGTCGATGCCGAGTGCCGGAGCCTGCACGCCCAGCCGGCCGCCGATCACCTGCAGCTCGCCCAGCCGGCGCAGCGCCTCCAGCGGGTCACCACCGCTGCTGGGCTGCGGCAGGCCACGCACCGACCAGCGACCGTCCTCGCTCTGCTGCAGATCCAGGGCCAGGCCGCGCAGACGCAGCTCGGTCAACGAACGGCCCGGCAGCAGGCCGCTGTACATCGACACCAGGATTTCAGCCTCGCCGACCGCCAGGCCCTGCCCGGCGCCGATGCGCAGGCCCTTCAGCTGCAGCAGCGGGCCACGACGGGTCCACGCCGTGTCCAGCTGGTCGAAACGGACCGGCTGGCCTGCACGCTCGCTCAACCAGGCGGCGATCCTGTCGGGGTGTCGCTCGGCCAGCGGCAGCAGCTGGCTGAAGGTGCCCACCAGCAGCGCCAGCCCGACCAGGGCCACCGCACAGGCAGCAATGAGATGACGGCGGATCCTTCGCAGTCGCAGGCGCGGCGGCGCGCTCATCGGCCGCCGCCGACCTTCGGCCGGCGTGGATCAGAGCAGCACAACATCGAACTGCTCCTGCAGGTACTGCTCATCCGCCTGGAAGCGGATGCTCTTGCCGAGGAACTCTTCCAGCTCGGCCACCGCCGCGGATTCCTCATCGGTGATGCGCGCCACCACCTTGGTCGACGCGATCACCAGCAGGCGCGCGGCATCGAACTGGCGCACCGCGCGGGTGATCTCGCGGAAGATCTCGTAGGTGACCGTTTCGGTGGTCTTGATTGTGCCGCGACCGCTGCACTGCGGGCAGGTCTCCGACAGCTGGCGCTCCAGGCTTTCGACCGTGCGCTTGCGGGTCATCTCCACCAGGCCCAGCGGCGAGAAGTCGTAGACCGTGGTCTTGGCATGGTCCCGCGCCAGCGCCTTTTCCAGGGTTCGCAGCACCTGGCGGCGGTGCTCGGCATCGTCCATGTCGATGAAGTCGATGATGATGATGCCGCCGAGATTGCGCAGCCGCAGCTGCCTGGCCACGGCCTGCGCCGCCTCCAGGTTGGTGCGGAACACCGTCTCCTCCAGGTTGCGCTGGCCGAGGAACGACCCGGTGTTGACGTCGATGGTGGTCATCGCTTCGGTCTGGTCGATCACCAGGTAGCCACCGGACTTCAGCGGCACCTGCTTGTCCAGCGCGCGGCCGATCTCGTCCTCCACGCCGAACATGTCGAAGATCGGGCGATCGCCGGAGTACAGCTCCAGCTTCTCGGCCAGCACCGGCATGTACTTGGCCACGAAAGCCTGCAGCTGCGCGAACGTTTCCTTGGAATCGACCTTCACCTTGTCCACGTCCTTGCGGATCAGGTCGCGTACCGAACGCAGCGGCAGGCTCAGGTCTTCATAGATCACGCTGCAGGGGGTGGCGTCGCGGCCGCGGCGCTCCACCACGTTCCAGACCCGCGACAGATAGGCGATGTCCTCGGCGATGGCTTCGGCCGGCTGCCCTTCGGCGTTGGTGCGCACGATGTAGCCGTAGCCGCCGTGCTGTGCCGACAACTCGGTCACCAGCGCCTTCAGGCGCGCGCGCTCGGCCTCGTCCTCGATGCGCGCGGACACGCCCACCACTTTCGATTGCGGCAGCAGCACCATGTAGCGCGACGGGATGCTGATCTGCGTGGTCAGCCGCGCGCCCTTGGTACCGATGGGATCCTTCACCACCTGCACCACGATGTCCTGGCCGTCGCGCAGCAGCTCGACGATCGGCACGCTGGCCGGTGGTGGCAGCGTGGTGTTCTCGGTGTCGGCACTGGCCACCGGCGCTGGCCGCACCACGTCGTTGGCATGCAGGAACGCAGCGCGCTCAAGGCCGACCTCGACGAAGGCGGCCTGCATGCCCGGCATCACCCGCTGCACCTTGCCCTTGTAGATGTTGCCGACCACACCCCGGCGCCAGCCGCGCTCGATGTGCAGTTCCTGCAGCATGCCATTCTCGATCACCGCGACCCGGGTCTCGCGTGGGGTCACATTGACCAGGATTTCCTCAGACATCTGCAGCCTCCCTGGCGGCGTTGGCAATGGGAGCCGGCACGCCGCAGCGCGCCAGCAGACGATCGGTGTGCAGCAGCGGCAGCCCCATCACACCGGAGTAGCTGCCGGACAGGTGTTCGATCCAGCGCTCGGCCCCACCCTGGATGGCGTAGGCCCCGGCCTTGTCCAGCGGCTCACCGGTGGCCACATAGGCGGCGATGTCGGCGGTGCCGATCGCAGCGAACGTGACCTCGGACACCACCAGTTCGCTGTCCAGCCCGGCCGCGCCGACCACCACCACGGCCGTCATCACCTGGTGCGTGCGTCCGGCCAGGCGCGCCAGCATTGCCCGGGCATCGGCGGCATCGACCGGCTTGCCGAACACCTCGCCATCAAGCACGACCTCGGTGTCCGAGCCCAGCACCCGTGCGTCCGGGTCGTCGGCCAGCACCCGGGCCAACCCGGCGCGCGCCTTGTCGGCCGCAACCCGGCAGACGTACTGCTCGGCGCTTTCACTGGGCGCGCGCTGCTCGACAACCTCCAGGTCAAGCGCCTGGAAGGGGCGTCCGAGTCGGGCCAGCAGCTGGTTGCGTCGGGGGGAGCGGGAAGCAAGATAGAGCATCGGCACAGCATAACCTGAGGCCGCCGCCTGAATCGTCGGCAACCTGCTCCCGCGTGCCTTCAACCCCGAACGGACTCACAGCGCGTTCATCGCTACGACACCACCCTCACGCCACAACAAGGAGATCCCATGCGCCTGACCGCCTCCCCGCTGCTGCTTGCCCTGTCCCTCGCCCTTGGAGCCTCGATGTCCGCCCATGCCGCCCCGCCGCCGCCGATCGCCGCCCCGGCCGAGGGCACCCTGCTGAACATTTCGGCCAACGCCGAAGCGACCCGTGTGCCGGATGTGGCCACCCTGTCGGCCGGCGTGGTCACCCAGGCCGCCGACGGCAACAGCGCCATGCGCCAGAATGCGCAGCAGATGGACAAGGTGCTGGCCGCGATCAAGGCGGCCGGCATCGCCGAGCGCGATGTGCAGACCAGCGGCGTCAGCCTCAACCCGCAGTACCGCTATGCCGACAACGAAGCGCCGAAGATCACCGGCTACCAGGCCAGCAACACCGTCAGCCTGAAGGTCCGCGACATCGCCAAGCTGGGCCGGGTGCTCGATGCGCTGGCCGCCCAGGGCGCCAACCAGATCAACGGCCCCAGCTTCGAGATCGACCAGCCGGAGCCGGTCTATGACGAAGCCCGCCTGGCCGCGCTGAAGAAGGCACAGGCGCGCGCCCAGACCTATGCCAAGTCGCTGGGCCTGCAGGTGCGCCGCATCGTCAGCATCTCTGAAAACAGCAACGGCGGCTTCCGCCCGGTGCCGATGATGCGGGCACAGATGGCCTCGGCCGCCATGGACAAGGCCACGCCGGTCGCGCCGGGCGAATCCACCGTTTCGGTCAACCTGGACGTGGTGTTCGAGCTGGGTCGCTGACGACCCGGCACGGCGGGGGCACTGTCCGCCGGACAGCGCCCTGCCCTGATCTGCTGCCCACGGGGCCGGATGCCTTTCCAGCGGAAAGGTCTCCGGCCCCGTTGCGTAGATGAAGGCCAGTTCAACATCGCCTGACATGCCTCTAGGCAATGGCGGCCACGACGCGCTAATGCTTGGCTGCCAGCCGCGTGCGGCAAACCCCGATGGCGGCCCTGGTGCGTTGACGTCTTTCGACACTGGCACGGAGGTGGACCATGGTTCGTACGTATCCCGTTGCATCCGCGCACTTCGACCCCGCCCGCATCGCCGCCTGGAGCGCGGCCATCGCACTGCATCTGCTGGCGTTGCTGCTGCTGCTCATCCCCGCCACCTACCAGGCGGTACAGGCCCCGCGTGACACGACCACGGTCCGCTGGATCGAAAAGGTCGAGACACCGGAACCTCCGCCGATCCTGCCCACCGAACCCGAACAGGTGAAGGTCGCCCCCCGCTCCCAGGCAGTGCCGACCGCACCGGCGCTGCCAGCCCCCACCGCAACGGTCGAAGACGCGCCAGGCATCGTCCTGCCGGCCGCCGAACCGACCGCCGTGATGGCGCCGCCGACGCTGGCGGCAGCTACGCCGCTGGCGGGAGCCCAGCTGCAGTACCGCAGTGCGCCGCCCCCGGCCTATCCCATCCCCGCGCTGCGCAACCGCGAACAGGGCACGGTCCTGCTGCGCGTGGAAGTGGACAGCAACGGCCAGCCTGTTGCGGTCAGCATCGAACGCAGCAGCGGTTCGCGCAGCCTGGACCAGGCCGCACGCCAACAGGTGCTGCGCCACTGGCGGTTTGAGCCCGCCCAGCATGACGGCGTGGCGGTGCCTGCCATCGGCATGGTGCCGGTGCAGTTCTCGCTGCCCGACTGACCGTTGCACCGGCCCGGCCTCAGGCCGGGCCGGAATCCGCGACCGGGTTTGCGAATCCGCACACCGCCCGTCCACGCGCTGCCGATTAAGCAAAATTTCACGACTCCGTCACCTGCCGGAAACCTAGATTGGCCCGTCCCGGACCTGATCCGGCGACAGCCCTCAACGCAAGGTTTTCCAGTTAGGAGAGAAGCTGTGAAACACCCGATCCATCGGCCCGCCAGCCGCCGTGACACCCTGGCATCGTCCATCACTCACATCCTTACCGGCAGCGCCCTGCTGCTGGCCGGCGCCGTGGTTTCCTCCTCCGCCTTCGCCCAGGAGCAGGCCACCAATCTCGACCGCATCACGGTCACCGGCTCGAACATCCCGCGCACCAATACCGAGACACCGTCCCCGGTGCAGGTGGTGACCCGCCAGGAGATCGACCGCACCGGCAAGACCACGGTCGCCGAATACCTGCAGACCCTGACCGCCGACGGTTCCGGCTCGATTCCCAAGACCTTCGGCAACGGCTTTGCCGGCGGCGGCGCCGGCATCTCCCTGCGTGGCCTCGGCGCCGGCTCGACGCTGGTGCTGTTGAATGGCCGCCGCATGGCCACCTACGGCCTGGCTGACGATGGCCAGAAGGTCTTCACCGATCTGAGCACCATTCCGCTGGATGCGGTGGAGCGCGTGGAAGTTCTGAAGGACGGCGCATCGGCGATCTATGGCTCCGACGCCATCGCCGGCGTGGTCAACATCATCCTGCGCAGCGATTTCCAGGGCGCGATCCTGCGCGGTTCCTACGGCGTCTCCGGCGACGGCGACGGCGATGCCAAGAAGGCGACGCTGACCGCAGGCACCGGCGACCTGGCCACCGATGGCTGGAACGCATTCTTCAGCCTGGACGTCGGCAAGACCGACGCGATCAAGATCGGCGATCGCAAGAACCGCAAGTGGATCGGCACCGGTGACATCCGTCGCTGGGGCTATTCCGCCGCCGACGCGCAGTTCCTGGGCGGTGCCTACCTGTCCGGTGGTACTGCCGGTGGCGTGGGCCCGAACGGCTCGGTGTTCGACGACCGCAATGTCGACGACGACAATCCCGCGTTCCTGGTGGCTCTGCCGGGCTGTGCCAATCTGACCAGCATTCCCGGCCAGACCGATGCGACCGCACAGCAGCAGGGCTGCCTGTGGGATCCGGCGCAGAAGTTCCGTGACCTGAGCCCGGAAGAGAAGTACATCAACGTGTTCGGACGTGCCAGCTTCGCCTTCGGCGAAGGCGGCGAGATCTACACCGAGATCGGCTACTCGAAGAAGGAAACCACCTTCAGCAACACGCCCTCGGGCGTGTCCGGCGGCTGGGGCTACCCGGAAGGACCGGTCAACGCCAACAGCGGTTCCGGTGCCACCGTGCTCGGCCCGGATCATCCGGACAACCCGATTCCCGGCCAGGCCTCGCGCCTGCGCTATTCGGCCTGGGACGTTGGTCCGCGCGTGACCAACAACACCAACGAGTTCAACCGCTTCCTGGTGGGCGTCAAGGGCAACTGGGGCGACTGGAACTATGACACCGCCTACCTGCACTCCGGCACCGACCTGATCAACCGTCGTACCGGCTTCCTGCACTACGACAACGTCCGCTGTGCACTGGCAAACCCGAACTGTGCCGGTGGCGTATGGCGCATCGGCGACAACGCCAACCTCAACTCGCAGGCGCTGTACGATTTCATCTCGCCGGAGATCAGTGCACGCGCCAAGTCCAGCCTGGACATGTTCGACTTCACCGTGTCGCGCAGCCTGATGGACCTCAAGGGTGGCCCGCTCGGCCTGGCGATGGGCACCGAGTGGCGCAAGACCAGCAACAGCCTGACCCCGCAGACGTTCACCGACACCGGCGACATCATCGGCCTGGGCTACTCGGCCTATGACGGTACCCAGAACGTGTACGCCGGATACGTCGAACTGTCCGCGCCGGTGCTGGAACAGCTGGAGCTGTCCGGTGCACTGCGCTACGACAAGTACGAGAGCGGTGAAGGCAAGGCGACGCCGAAGCTGGGCGTGAAGTGGACCCCGGCCGACTGGATCGCGCTGCGCGCCAGCTACGCCGAAGGTTTCCGCGCGCCGAACCCGGCCGAGAACGGCGACGGTGGCCTGGCCGCCTTCTCCAACGCCCGCGACCCGGTGCGCTGCGCCATCAGTGAAGCCGAATGCACCGCACGCTCGGTGGCGATCATCACCCGCCCCAACAGCGACCTGAAGCCGGAGGAATCCAAGAGCTATTCGGTGGGTATCGTGCTGCAGCCGACCTCCTCCACCTCGATGACGGTGGATGCGTGGCAGATCAAGCGCACCAACGAAATCGCCCAGGGCAGCACCGCCGACGCCATTGCCGCCGGCAACGTCCTGCGCGACACCAACCTGCTCAACGGCATTGCCGGCACCGGCAGCATCCTGGCGGTCAACACGCAGTACATCAACGCCGCTTCCACCCGCGTGCGCGGTATCGACACCGATATCCGCCAGACCTTCGATATCGGTCCGGGCCAGCTGGAAATGGATCTGCAGTGGAGCCATGTGCTGAAGTTCGAGCGCACCGATGCTGACGTGACGGTCGACTACGCCGGCACCCACGGCAACTGCGACGTCACCAACTGCATCGGCACGCCCAAGGACCGCATCAACTTCGGCACCACCTGGAGGCAGGGCCCGTGGAGTGTCAGCGGCGTCGCCAACTACATCAGCAAGCTGGAGAACAAGGACCGCCGTGGCGGCGACTACCTGGCGTTCTACGAGGATGGCTCGCCGGTCGAGAAGATCTCCTCGTTCACCACCTTCGACCTGTCCGGCCGTTGGAACATCACCGAAGCCTTTGAACTGAACGCATCGGTGCAGAACGTGTTTGATCGCATCGCACCGCTCGATCCGACCACCTATGGCGGCGTGAACTACAACCCGCTGCACTTCAGCGGAGCCATCGGCCGCTACTTCACGGTCGGTGCCAAGTACACCTTCAACTGATCGTCGCTGCAGCATCACCTTCGGAGGCCCGGGCACATGCCCGGGCCTCCGTCGTTGCAGATGTTGCATGCGGCTTCACGGCACTGCCGCTACTGTGCCCCTGCGGCCGCGCTGCCGCAGGGGAGATTCATGGCTGCGACCTCACAACGGCTGGGCCTGGCTGCACTGACCGCTCTGGTGGTCGGCTCGATGGTCGGCGCCGGCATCTTTTCCCTGCCACAGAACGTGGCGCGCAGCGCCGGTCCGGCCGCCGCGATCATCGGCTGGGCGGTGAGTGGCGCCGGCATGCTGATGCTCGCCTTCGTGTTCCAGGCCCTGGCCAACCGCCGGCCGGACCTCGATACCGGCATCTACGCGTATGCGCGGGAAGGCTTCGGCAACTACATCGGCTTCTCCGCGGCATGGGGCTACTGGGTTGCCTCGGTACTCGGCAACGCAAGCTTCTTCGTGCTGATCTTCAGTGGCCTCGGCCACTTCATGCCGGTGTTCGGTGAAGGCAATACGCCGGCAGCGGTGGCTGCCTCGTCGCTGTTGCTATGGACCTTGCACCTGCTGGTGCTGCGCGGACTGCGCACTGCCGCCATCGTCAACGGCCTAGTCACGGTGGCCAAGCTGCTGCCCATTGCGTTGTTCCTCATCCTGGCCGCCGGCGCGTTCCGCATGGACGTGTTCGGCGCCGATTTCCTGGGTACGCCCGCACTTGGCGACCTCGGCCAGCAGCTGCGCGGCATGATGCTGGTGACCGTATGGGTGTTCATCGGCATCGAAGGCGCCAGCATCTATTCCCGGCGCGCTGCGCGTCGTGCCGATGTAGGGCGCGCGACCGTGATCGGCTTTCTCGGCGTATGGCTGCTGCTGGTCCTGGTGAGCCTGTTGTCGATGGGCGTGCTGTCGCAGGCCGAGCTGGCTGCCCTGCCCAATCCATCGATGGCCTACGTGCTGCGCGCCATCGTCGGCGAATGGGGCGCGACCGTGATCATCATCGGTTCGATCATCTCGGTGCTTGGCGCCCTGCTGGCCTGGGTACTGCTGTGCGCCGAGGTGCTGTATGCGGCTGCCGGCGACGGCACCATGCCCGCGTTCCTTGGCCGCGAGAATGCGCGCGGCGTGCCGGCCAATGCGCTCTGGCTGAGCAACGGCCTGATCCAGTTGTTCCTGCTGCTGGTGCTGGTGAATTCCGGCAGCTATACCGGCCTGGTACTGCTGGCTGCATCGATGAGCCTTGTGCCCTATTTCCTGTCCACGGCATTCGGCGTGCAGCTGGCCTGGCGTGGTCAGGCCTATGCGGGCGGCGAAGCAGGAATCCGCTGGCGCGACTTCAGCGTCGCGCTGCTGGCAAGCGCATACGCGCTGTGGCTTGTGTATGCCGGTGGCCTGCACAACCTGCTGCTGTCGGTGCTGTTGTATGTACCGGGCGTAGCGCTGTTCGCGCTGACCCGTCGCCAGCGTGGCGAACAGGTGTTCACGCCTTGGGAGTGGGTGCTGTTCGGCGCCATCCTGGCCGTTGCGATCGCCACACTGGTGGCGTTCTGGCGAGGAGCGCTGACTCTGTAGAGCAAAAAAAAAACCTGCATCTCGCGATGCAGGTTTCTGAAAGTGGCGCCCGAAGTTGGACTCGAACCAACGACCCCCTGATTAACAGTCAAGTGCTCTAACCGGCTGAGCTATTCGGGCAGACGAACAGTATAACGGCTCTTCACGCGCGATGGTAGGGGTGATTTGCAATCATTGCGGCGGCCCGGTACAGCTGTTCCGCCACGACCAGCCGCACCAGCATGTGCGGCAGCGTGAGCGGACCAATCGACCACTTCTCGTCGGCCAGTGCCGAAACTTCGGGCGAATGCCCCTCGGGACCGCCGATCAGGAACGCCAGGTCCCTGCCCTGTCCCCGCCAATGCTCCAGGCGCTGCGCCAGCTGTTCGGAACTGAGCTGGCGGCCGGGCACATCCAGCGCCACGACGTAGGCATTCTTCGGCAGCGCGGCGATCACCCGCCGGCCCTCGTCCTCGGTGGCACGGCGTGGATCGCGGCCTTTGCCGCGCAGGCCGGGCTCGATCTCGACCAGCTCGAACGGCAGCCAGTGCGAGAGCCGCTTCTGGTACTCGGCGAACCCCTGCGCGACCCAACTGGGTGCGCGTTCACCGGTGGCGATCAGGCGGGCTTTCATCAGCGCTCCTCGAAAACGTCGACGGCGCCATCGGCGCCGTCGAAGGGATGCATCAACGTGCGGCTCAGGCCACTTCGTCGTCGCTGGACGGCGGCTGGTCACCGACCGTCCACAGGCGCTCGAGGGCGTAGAACTCACGCACGCGCGGCAGCATCACGTGGACGATCACGTCGCCCAGATCGACCAGTACCCACTCGGCTTCGCGCTCGCCCTCAACCCCGAGCGGCATCACGTCGATCTTCTTGGCGAAGCGCACGACCTCGTCGGCGATCGACTTGACGTGGCGGGTCGAAGTACCCGAGACGATCACCAGGTAATCGGCAACGCTGGACCGGCCGCGCACGTCGATCTCGACCAGGTCCTTGGCCTTCAGGTCTTCGGTGGCTTGACGGACACTGGCCAGCAGTTCCGGCACGGACGGCGGCGGGCTGGGCAGATCGACCTTGATGGTCTGGGGCTGGGTCTGGTTGCTCAAAGTGGATCGACTCGATAAACGTGGGGGCGATTATACGGGGATGGCGCGGTCGCGGCATTCACGGTGTTGCCGGATGGTACAGCCGCTGCGCGGCCACGTAGTCGGCCACCGCCGGCGGCAGCAGGGCACGCCAGGGCCCTGCCGCGGCGATCTGCGCGCGCACGGCGCTGGCCGATTCCCCGCGCAGCGGATGGTGCAGGCGCAGGATGCGGCCGGCCGGACTGGCAAACAGGTCCTGTTCGCTGTTGGCCCACCGCCCTTCCAGGACACGGCCGAGCTCGCCGTCGACCGAGGCCTGCAGTGGACTGCCCGGCCGCTCCGCCACCACGAAGTGGGCCAGGCCGAACAGCGCCTCCCACTCATGCCAGCCGGGCAGGCCCAGCAGGCTGTCGGCGCCGACCAGCCAGGCCAGGGGCCGGCTGGGACCGAGCTCGCCGCGCAGTTCGCGCAGGGTATCGACGGTGTAGGACGGGCGACCGGGAAAGCGCGCGGCCCGATCCAGTTCGTGCCGGTCCAGCAGCAGCCCCGGCTCGTCGCCGATGGCCAGCGACAGCATCGTGCAGCGCTGTTCGGCGGTCGCGCCGGGAACCGGGCGGTGCGGTGGATCGGCCGCCGGCAGCATCCGCACCGCGACCTGCAGCTCATCGCGCGCGGCGCGCGCGATCGCCAGGTGCCCCAGGTGCACCGGATCGAAGGTGCCCCCGTAATAGACCCGCAGGCTCATCGATCAGGCCCGGGCCAGCAGCCGCACGGCGCGCGGCTCGGCCACGGCCACCAGCAGGCGCTCCAGCGCCAGCCAGGCGTCGCCGTCGGCGCGCCCCTTGGCGATGCGGTCGACCAGCCCGGCCTCGGCCACGAAACGTTCCCAGCGCTTGCCTTCCGGATGCCGCTGCAGCGCACGCTTGTACGGTGCCTGCCGCGACTCCCAGATGCCGCGCGATTTCATCTCGGCGGCAAGGTTGCCACCGCGCGCCTGCACCCGTGCCAGCCCGGCACCTGCCAGCAGTTCCCGGATCACGATCGGCATCAGCGCGGCCACCGCCTCGCCTTCGCCGCGCAGGCCGGCAAGCATGCGCAGCACCGCCGCCGGTTGCCCGGAGAACGTGGCTTCCACCAGCCGGAATACGTCGTAGCGGGCGGCATCGGCCACCAGCGATTCCATCCGTTCCACGTCCAGCGCGTGCCCATCGGCCAGCAGCGCCAGCTTGTCGATCTCCTGCGCCGCGGCAAGCAGATTGCCTTCCACGCGCTCGGCCAGGCGCTGCACTGCGGCCGGATCCGCGCGCAGGCCTTTGCTGCGCAGGCGACGCTCGATCCAGTCGGGCAGTTCATGCGGCTTGATCGCCCAGGCCACCGACAGCACGCCGACCCGGCCCACCGCTTCAGCCCACTTGCCCTGGTGCGCCTTGCTCCATTCGTTGGCGGTGATCATCAGCACGACGTCCGGTGCCGGATCGGCGCAGAACCGGCTGATCACCTCGGCGCCGTCCTTGCCCGGCTTGCCACTGGGCAACCGCACTTCCACCAGGCGACGGGCACTGAACAGGCTCGGCGCGTTGAAGCTGGCGTCGAGCTGGCCCCAGTCGAAGTCGCGACCATCGGCGTCGAACACCTCGCGCTCACCGATGCCGGCGGCGCGCGCCCGCGCACGGACCGCGTCGGCGGCTTCCAGCACGCGCAGCGTCTCAGGACCGGCGATCAGGTACACCGGCGACAGCGGGGTATCAGCGCCCTGGCTGGCCAGCTGCTCCGGACGCAGTTCCATGCCGGTCCCGGTCAGGGCTTGATGGCCGGTGCCGGTGTCGGCTCGGCCGGAACCGCAGGATCGACCGGCTTCGGCGCGGACAGGCTGCCCCCCTTCGCGACTTCGGCACGGACCACGCTGTCGATGCGGCGGATGATCGAGGCCGACATTTCCCGGCGCAGTTCATCGGCCAGGATCTCGCGCTCGGTGGTGGTACCGGTCGCGTCGGTGGGCGGCGACACGTAGTCGCGCGACAGTTCGATCACCTGCTGCGGCACCAGTTCGCTGCCATCCTCGCGACGGAAGATGAAGATCACCGCGTAGCGCAGGCTGTATTCCTGCGCACGACCCTGCGAGTCGATCGCGATCGGCAGGTCGCCCCAGCGTTCGGACAACACCTGCAGCTGGGTGCTGGGTTCGTTGCCATCCTCGCTTGCCAGCTTGGCGCCGGACGCCTGCAGACTGCGGTTGAGCAGCTTGACCAATTCACTGTACGGGGCCGTGGAGACCACCTTCACCGGCGCGGTGTCGGTCGGCAACATCAGCTTGTTGCGCAGATGGAAGCCACAGCCGGCAAGGCCGAGGACAAGAACGAGGGCAAGCAGGAGTCGGGTCATGGAGAACAGTCTGGCGGAGCCGGGCGATCACGGCAACAGACAGCGTGCCCGAGACCGCGTGAACGCAGGGCCATCAACCGCATGCCCCCCGCGTTGCTGGAACACCGGCCGCCGGGAGGGCGGCCGGTGCGGGTACATCAGGCGGCGACGATGTTCACGATCTTGCCCGGGACGATGATGATCTTGCGCACCGTCAGGCCTTCCATGAACTTCGCTGCATTCGGCTCGGCCAGGGCCAGCGCCTCGACCTGCTCGCGAGCGGCGTCGGCGGCCACTTCGATGGTGCCGCGCAGCTTGCCGTTGACCTGCACGGCCAGGGTCAGCGCGTCGCGCACCAGCGCGCTGGCGTCGGCCTGCGGGAACGGCTGGTCCTCCAGCAGCGTCTCGCCATGGCCAAGCACCTGCCACAGGGCGTGGCTGGCATGCGGGGTGATCGGATTCAGCAGCAGCACGATGGCCTGCAGTGCTTCCTGGCGCACCGCGCGGCCCTGTTCGCTGCCGTCCTCGAACTTGGCCAGCGCGTTCATCAGTTCCATCACCGCAGCGATCGCGGTGTTGAAGCTGTGGCGGCGGCCATAGTCGTCGCCGACCTTGCCGATGGTCTCGTGGGTCTTGCGGCGCAGCGCCTTCTGGCCACCGTCCAGCGCGGCCACGTCCAGCGCGGGGGCGGCACCCTCGGCGGCATGCTTCTGCACCTGGGCCCACAGGCGGCGCAGGAAGCGGGCCATGCCGTCCACGCCGGCCTCGTTCCACTCCAGCGACTGTTCCGGCGGTGCGGCGAACATCGAGAACAGCCGCACGGTGTCGGCGCCATACTTGCCGACCATCGCCTGCGGGTCCACGCCGTTGTTCTTCGACTTGGACATCTTCTCGGTGCCACCGACCACCACCGGCTGACCGTCGGCGATCAGGGTCGCGCCGGTGATGCGGCCGCGCTCGTCACGCTGCACTTCCACGTCGGCGGGATTGATCCAGTCCTTGGAACCGTCCGGGTTCGGACGGTAATAGGTCTCGGCGATCACCATGCCCTGGCACAGCAGATTGCGGGCCGGTTCGTTGCTGTCCACCATCCGCGCGTCACGCAGCAGCTTGTGGTAGAAGCGGAAGTACATCAGATGCAGGATCGCGTGCTCGATGCCACCGATGTACTGGTCCACCGGCAGCCAGTAGTTGCCGCGCTTGTCCACGGCATCACGCGCGCCCGGCGAAGTGTAGCGCGCGTAGTACCAGCTCGACTCCATGAAGGTGTCGAAGGTATCGGTCTCGCGCTCGGCTGCACCGCCGCACTCCGGGCAGGTGGTCTTGCGCCACTCCGGGTCGGTCTTGATCGGCGAACCGGTGCCGGAGAACGCGACGTCCTCCGGCAGCACCACCGGCAGCTGCTCTTCCGGCACCGGTACCGCGCCGCACTTGGCGCAGTAGATCACCGGAATCGGGCAGCCCCAGTAGCGCTGGCGGCTCACGCCCCAGTCGCGCAGGCGGTAGTTGACGCGGCGCTGCCCCTGCGCCTTGCGCTCGAAACGCTCGGCCAGGGCTTCAAAGGCGCCCTGGAAATCCAGCCCGTCGAACTCGGCCGAATTGATCAGTTCGAAGGCACGGTTCTTGTCGCTGTACCAGTCCTGCCAGCGCGCGCCATCCCAATTGCGCTCGTCGTCATTGCGCGGATCCTTCAGCGCGATGACCTGCACGATCGGCAGGCCGTACTTGTTGGCCACTTCGTTGTCGCGCTGGTCATGGCCGGGCACGGCCATCACCGCACCGGTGCCATAGCCCATCAGCACGAAGTTGGCGACCCACACCGGCACCTTCTCGCCGGTGACCGGATGGATGGCGCGCAGGCCGGTATCCATGCCGCGCTTTTCCTGGGTTTCCAGCTCGGCCTCGGACACGCCGCCCTGCTTCATTTCCGACAGCAGCGCGGCCAGTTCCGGATTGTTCTTCGCTGCGTGCAGCGCCAGCGGATGCTCGGCGGCGATCGAGACGAAGGTCACGCCCATCACGGTGTCCGGGCGGGTGGTGAACACGCGCAGCGGATCCAGCACGCTGCCATCGACGTCGCGCACGTCGAACTGGATCTCCAGGCCCTCGGAACGACCGATCCAGTTGCGCTGCATGGTCTTGACCGATTCCGGCCAGCCGTCCAGCTCGTCCAGGCCGTCCAGCAGCTCCTGGGCGTAATCGGTGATGCGCAGGAACCACTGCGGAATTTCACGCTTCTCGACCAGCGCACCGGAACGCCAGCCACGGCCGTCGATGACCTGCTCGTTGGCCAGCACGGTCTGGTCGACCGGGTCCCAGTTCACCACCGCGTTGCGACGGTAGGCCAAGCCCTTGCGCATCAGACGGGTGAACATGCGCTGCTCGTGGACGTAATAGTCCGGGCGGCAGGTGGCGAACTCGCGCGACCAGTCGATGGCATAGCCCAGCGACTTCAGCTGGCTGCGCATGTGGTCGATGTTCTTGTAGGTCCACGCCGCCGGCGCGGTTTTGTTCTTGATCGCCGCGTTTTCCGCCGGCAGGCCGAACGCGTCCCAGCCCATCGGCTGCAGCACGTTGTGGCCGGTCATGCGCTTGTAGCGGCTGATCACGTCACCGATCGTGTAATTGCGCACGTGCCCCATGTGCAGCGCACCGGACGGGTACGGAAGCATCGACAGGCAGTAGTACTTCGGCTTGTCGGAAGTCTCGTCGACCTCGAACGCGCGGGTGGCGTCCCAGTACTGCTGGGCGGCGGATTCAACCTGCTGCGGGTCGTAGGCGTTGGGTTCAGCGCTGGTCATGGAACACGCGGATGCGGCGGCAAAGCGGTACAGCGTACCGCAGTGCGGCAAACGTCTCCAATCCTGTCCGACGGCTGTGGGCCCGGTGGCGGCCCCGCGACCGTCTCAACGGGCCCGCGACAGCGGCAGCGCCAACGCCAGCCAGACCGCCCAGCAGGCGAAGGCCAGCCGCTGCGACAGAGGCGCCGGCAGCACGCCCTGCAGGGCGAAGGCTGCCAACGCGGCAACCACACCACAGGCCAGCGCCACCCAGCCCAATGCCCGGCCCTGTGTGTCGCGCAGGCGCGCCGTGCCCAGCAGCAGGGCGCCGGCAACGAAGCCCAGCACCCATACCATCCAGGCGCTGGCATGCAGCTGGCTGGCCAGCCCGTGCAGGTCATCCACATCCAGCGGCAGCACGCCCATGGCGGCGAACGCCAGGCCGGCCAGCAGCAGCATCTGGCTGCCCACACGCGGGGCCCAGCCCGCGGTGGCCGGCAGCTGCCGGCGCAGGCATTCGGCCACCACCACCCCCAGCAGGCCCGGCAGCATGAAGCCCAGCAGATTGAAGCCCAGGGCATGCGGCATCCCCTGCGCGCCCAGCAACGCCACCGGATGGCGGGCCTGCGCATAGCCGTCGAGGCCGGCACCGAAGCCGATGACCGCAGCCACGAAGACGAGTGCGGCGATCACGCCCGACAGGCGCAGCGAGGGGGACGGCGACGACATGCAGGCTCCACGACAGCGGCAACAGGAAGGCCGCATTGTCGGCCATTTGCAGCGGCCCGGGTTGAGACGGACAGGTTCCGCCACCATAGAATCCCTCTCCAGATGCCAAGCGATGCCTCTTCCATGACCGAGACGACCTACGTATTCGACGCCACCACTGCGACCTTCGAGGCCGAAGTCCTGCAGAAGTCGCTGCAGACGCCGGTGCTGGTCGATTTCTGGGCCACCTGGTGCGGTCCGTGCAAGACGCTGGGACCGATGCTGGAAAAGCTGGCCGGCGAGTACAACGGCGCCTTTGAGCTGGCCAAGGTCGATGTCGACAAGGAACAGCAGATCGCTGCCGCCTTCCAGATCCGCTCGGTGCCGACCGTGTTCCTGGTCAAGGACGGGCAGCTGGTGGACGGCTTCCCCGGCGCCATCCCGGAGGGCCAGCTGCGCGAGTTCCTGGCCCAGCACGGCATCGTCCCCGCTGATGTCGGCGATACGGTCAGCGAGGAGGAAGCACCGCTGGACCCACAGGCACAGGTGGACGTGCTGCGCGCGCAGATCGCCGCCGAACCGGACAAGGACGAGCTGAAGCTCGACCTGGCCCTGGCCCTGCTGCAGATCGGCGGCGTGGATGAAGCCGGTACGCTGATCGACCGCCTGCCGGCCAACCTGGCCACCGACGACCGCGCCGTGCGCGCCCGTGCACGCCTGGCCTTCGCGTCCGCACTCAAGGACGCCCCGGCCGCCGAGGTGCTCGAATCACGCATCGCCGCCGACGGCAGCGACCTCAAGGCGCGCCATCTGCGGGGCGTGCAGCTGCTGCTGGAGGGCCAGGACGAGGCGGCCCTGGCCCAGTTCCTGGAAATGCTGCGGATCGACCGCGGTTTCGAGGACGGATTGCCGCGCAGGACCCTGATCGACGCCTTCAATGTGATCTCCGACGAGGACCTGGTCGGACAGTACCGCAGGAAGATGGCCTCGCTGCTGTTCTGAACGGAAGCCTGTCCCGTTCAGAATCCCTGCACTGAACGCGGGCGATAATGTGATCGATGGCGGCCGTTCGGCCGCCGCGATCCATTCGGGGGGATGAGGGTCGGGGCCATTGGGTCTTGCTGCTGCGCCTCCGCATTGCCGGGACTGCAAACTGTGACCTTCGTCCGCACTTCGCCTTTCATTACGCGCCTCCAACGTGTCCTGCTGTGTGCCCTCCTGCTGCTGCCGGCCATCGCCGCCGCACAGGACTGGAACTACCGGGTCCGTCCCGGTGACACCCTCTGGGACCTGGGTGGCCTGTACCTGAAGCCTTCCGTGCCCTGGCAACAGCTGCAGCAGCACAACCGCATCGCCAATCCCTATCAGCTGCCGCCGGGCCAGCTGCTGCGCTTCCCGATCAGCTGGCTGCGCACCGAGCCTGCGCCGGCACGGGTCCTGTCCGTGCGCGGCAAGGTCGGGCTGGTGGGCGGCGATGGCAGCGCCACCCGCGCGGTGCGGGCCGGAGAGCAGCTGCGCATCGGCGACACCGTGGAAACCGAAGGCGACTCCAGCATCACCCTCGAATTCGCCGATGCCTCGCGGTTGCAGCTGCGCGAGTATTCGCGCCTGCGCCTGGACCAGCTCAGCCGCTACGGCCGCACCGGCATGGTCGATACCCGCCTGCGCCTGCAGCAGGGCCGGGCCAGCAACCGGGTCACCCCGGCACGCGGCCCGGCATCGCGCTACATCATCGATGCACCGACGGCGACCAGCAGCGTGCGCGGCACGGTCTTCCGCGTCAGCGCCGGCGATGGCGATGCCGGCCGGATCGGTGCCACCGAAGTGCTGGAAGGACGGGTGCAGGTCGCCAACACCCACGGCCAGCGCCTTGTCCGTCCGGGCCAGGCCAGCCGCAACGCCAGCGCCGACAAGGCGCCCGCCGCCGTGGCCGCGCTGCTGCCGGCGCCGACGCTGCGCCAGGATGAGCTGAGACTGGCCCCCCTGCCGAGCCTGCTGGCCTGGGACCCGGTCGTCGGGGCCGACCACTACCGGGTGGAGGTGGTGCAGGCGGCTACCCCGGAAATCCTGCTGTTCGCCGCCACCACCGCCGACACGCGACTGGCGATCGGCGATCTGCCGCCCGGCGAGCTGCGTGTGCTGCTGCGTGCGGTCGACGCACAGGGCGTGGAGGGCCTGGACGCCAGTGCCGACTTCGAACTCAGCGACCAACCGCCGCCGCCGTTGACCGTCTCTCCGCTGCACGGCCAGACCGTCAACAGCGATCGCCCCCGGTTCCGCTGGACCCAGGCCCCGGGCGCGAGCAGCAGCGTGCTGCAGGTCGCTGCAGAACCGACGTTCACGCAGCCGCTGCAGGAGCAGGCCAGCACCGGTACCGACCTGCGCCTGGCGCAGCCCCTGCCGCCGGGCCAGTACTACTGGCGCGTTGCCTCGCGCGATGACAACGGCCACCAGGGGCGCTATGGACAAGCGCTGCCACTGCAGCTGACCAACGAACCGGTGGACCCTGCCCTGCAGCCGCCCGAGGCGGCGCATGGCCAACTGACCCTGCGCTGGCAGGCCGGCAGCGAAGGCCAGCGCTACCGCGTGCAGGTGGATCGTCGTGGCGACTTCGCCAGCCCGATGCTCGATGAAACCGTCGAGCAGCCCCAGGTCAGCTTCAAGCGGCCATGGAGCGGCACCCTGCACGTGCGCGTGCAGTACATCGACGACGACGGGCACGCAGGCGATTTCTCGCCCGCGCAGCAGGTCAAGCTGCCCTGCCGCCTGTGCTACGGCGCCGGCGGCGGCGGTGCGCTGCTGCTCTGGCTGTTGTTATGAGGCGTTCGCCGCTTCCATGGTCCCGACGGATCGCACTGGCCGTGCTGGCCGGTGTGCTGACCGCCGTGGCCAGCCATGGCCAGTGGCTGTGGCGCCAGGATGAAGCGGCCTACGACGCGATGGTCGGCGGCTGGGACTATCGACCCGACCCCAGCGTGCTGATCATCGCCATCGACGAAGGCAGCCTGCAGCGCATCGGCCAATGGCCATGGCCGCGCTCGGTACATGCGCGCCTGCTTGATCGCCTCACCGACGCCGGCGCTGAACGCATCGCACTGGACCTGATGCTGTCAGAACCCGACCGCCGCGACAGCCGCCAGGACGAAATCCTGGCCGCCGCGATCCGGCGCAATGGCCACGTCGTACTACCCGTGCTGGCGGCGCCGGCAGCCGGCGACCGCATGGCCGAGGAACTGCTGCCCATTCCACTGATCGCGGCCAGCGCTGCGGCGATCGGCCACAGCGATGTCGAAGTGGATGGCGATGGCGTCGCCCGTGGGGTGTACCTGCGCGCCGGCATCGGCCAGCCGCATTGGCCTGCGCTGGGCCTGGCCCTGGCCGGACTGCCCGCCAGCGCGATCGACGGCCTGCCGGATCCCGAGCCGGAGGTCGATTCCCCCTATCAGTGGCGCCGCGACGATTACGTGCGGGTGCGCTACGCCGGCCCGCCGGAACGATTGCCGCAGGTGTCCTATGCCGACGTGCTCGAGGGCCACGTGGACATGGCGATGCTGCATGGGCGACGCATCGTGGTCGGAATGACCGCCAGCGGCATCGCCCCGCGCCTCCTCACGCCGACCACGCGCGAGTACTGGATGAGCGGCAGCGAGTACCAGGCCAACATCGCCTCGATGCTGCTGCAGGGCAGGCAGATCCACGTCCTGCCACGGCTCTGCCAGGACGCCATCGGTGGCCTGCTGGTGGCGCTGTGCGTGATCCTCCTCGGCCTGCGCCTGCCCTGGCTGACGGCGCTCTGTTCGCTGCCGCTGGCCCCGCTGCTGAGCTGGGCGCTGCTGCGCGCCGGCAACCTGTGGTGGGCACCGGCCAGCGCGATGCTGGGCATCGTGCTGGTGCTGCTGGCCTGGGCGATATGGCGGATCGCGGCCTGGCACCGGCTGGCCAACCGTGACGCGCTGACCGGCCTGGGCAACCGGCTGCGTTTCGAACAGTCGCTGCAGCAGGAATGCGATGCCGCACGGCGCAGCGGCAAGCCACTCACGCTCGCGCTGATCGACGTCGATCACTTCAAGCACCACAACGACCGTCACGGTCACCAGGTCGGCGATCGCGTACTGCGCGAAGTGGCGCAGCAGATAGCCGCGCACGCGCGTCGCCCGCGCGACAAGGCGGCACGCTACGGCGGCGATGAGTTCGCGCTGGTGCTGCCGGATACGCCGGCCGAGGGCGCGCGGCAGGTGATCGAAGACCTCATCCAGAGCATCCGCGCCCTGCCCGCACCGGGTGAAGGCCATGGCGGCGGCATCACCCTGACCATCGGCGTCTATACCCGCATCCCCAACGGCGAGCTGCAACCCCACCATTTCGTGGAAGGTGCCGACGCGGCGCTGTACCAGGCCAAGGCCAATGGTCGCGACGGCTACGTGATCGACGCCGCAGGGTGACCCGCGCCGCGCACAGCTACAACATACGCATGCGAATGGTTAGACTTGGGGCCCGCCCCTCCGCCCTCGCGATGCACATGAACGCCCGCCTGTTCCGTTTCGGCATCAACCTGTGGCCGCCCTTCCTGTTCACCGGCATCCACGTCACCCGGGTCAGCCCGGACTACCGGCAGATCGACGTCGAGCTGCGCCAGCGCCCCTGGAACCGCAACTACGTGGGCACCCACTTCGGTGGCAGCCTGTTTGCGATGACCGACCCGTTCAGGATGCTGGGCCTGCTGCATATTCTCGGCCGCGACTACTACGTGTGGGACCGCGCCGGCGCGATCGACTTCCTCAAGCCGGGGCGCGGCACCGTGCGCACGTCGTTCCGCATCGACGATGCGCTGCTGGACGAACTGCGCGCCGACGCTGCCGGCGGCGGCAAAGTGCTGCGCTGGTTCAGCAACGATGTGGTCGATGAAAGCGGCGAGGTGGTCGCCCAGGTGCGCAAGCAGGTCTACCTGCGGCTGAAGCCGCACGCACGCTGATCCCGGCCGCATTCCCCCGCATCATCGGCAAGCGCTGGCCGCTACAATGCGCCCATGTCGCTCGAAGCCCCCTCCCTGGTCCCCCGCCCCTCCCTGCAGCGCCTGTTCCTGACCGGCCTGCTGACCCTGCTGCCGATCTGGCTCACCTGGGTCGTGGTCAAATTCGTGTTCGTGCTGCTGTCGGGCATCTCCAGCCCGCTGGTGGTGCCCCTGTCGGAGCAGATCGCGACCAGCTTCCCGCATTACCTGGGCTGGGTGCGCGCGGAGTGGATCCAGAACACCATCGCGCTGCTGGCGACGCTGCTGGTGATCCTGGCCGTGGGCGTGGCCAGCCGCCGCGTGCTCGGCCAGCGCCTGCTGCGCTGGATCGGCGCGGTGATCAAGCGGATCCCGCTGGCCAGCATCATCTACGACAGCGCCAAGAAGCTGCTGGACATGCTGCAGACCGAACCCGGCAGCACGCAGCGCGTCGTGCTGATCGACTTCCCGCACCGCGACATGAAGTCGGTCGGCCTGGTCACGCGGGTGATCAAGGAACACGGTACCGACCGCGAACTGGCAGCGGTGTACGTGCCGACCACGCCGAACCCGACCTCCGGCTATCTTGAAATCGTGCCGGTGGAACTGCTCACACCCACCGACTGGACCGTGGACCAGGCGATGAGCTTCATCATTTCCGGTGGTGCTGTGGCGCCAGCCAGCGTGCCGTTCACCCGCGCGGGCGAACGCACCGAATGAGCACGACGCCGGTCGAGCGCCCGCTGCAGGACCGCGCGGTCCTGCTGTTCATCGTGCTGGCCGCGTTCTTCTGCGGCAATGCCGTGCTGGCCGAGCTGATCGGAGTGAAGATCTTCGCGCTGGAAGACACGCTCGGCATCGACCCGCTGAACTGGAACCTGTTCGGCCAGACCGGATCGTTGAGCTTCACCGCCGGCACACTGCTGTGGCCGGTGGTGTTCATCATGACCGACACCATCAACGAGTTCTTCGGCAAGCGCGGGGTGCGTTTCATCTCGTGGTTGGCGGTGGTGCTGATCGCCTACGGCTTCCTGTTCGCTTTCGCGGCGATCTCGCTGGCGCCGGCCAGCTGGTGGGTCACCTCGATGAACGCCCATGGCGTGCCCGACTACCAGGCCGCGTTCGCCGCGGTGTTCGGCCAGGGCATGTGGACCATTGCTGGTTCGCTGGTGGCCTTCCTGCTCGGCCAGCTGATCGACGTGGCCGTGTTCCACAGGATCCGGCAGGCCACCGGCGAGCGCCACGTCTGGTTGCGCGCTACCGGTTCCACCGCGGTCTCGCAGCTGGTGGACAGCTTCGTGGTGATCTGGATCGCTTTCGTGCTCGGCCCGCAGCAGTGGCCGACATCGCTGTTCCTGGCGGTGAGCAGCGTCAACTACGTCTACAAGATGGGCTTTGCGATCGCCCTGATTCCCCTGCTGTACCTGATGCGCCGTGCGATCACCCGATACCTGGGTGTCGAGCGCGCGGCCGCGCTGCGGGCTGCGGCCGCGGCTGACTGAAGACCCAGCGGGCGCCAGCTGACTGCGCCCCCGCGCTGGCCGTACGCGGCCGGATCGTGCAAGCTCCACGGTCTGTGTTCCACGGAAGCTCCTGATGCCGTATTCCACCCGCGCCCTGGCCGCCGCCATTGCCGCGTTGTTCCTGTTCAGCGCCGTTCCGTCGGCCGAAGCTGCGAAGAAGAAGGCCAGCCGGCCCGCTGCGACGCAGAGCCGTCCGGCGGCCAAGCCCAAGGCGCGGCCCAGCACGCGCGCCACCGCACCGGCACGCAGCGCCACCCGCTCCCCCGCGCGCCCGGTCGCCGCCGCCCGCACTGTGCCCAAAACGGTCCAGCTGGAGCGCCTCTATGACGAATACTGGGATGCGTCGATGCGGTTGAACCCGCTGCAGGCGACCTTCCAGGGCGAAACCCGCTACAACGACCAGCTGCCGAACATCCTGTCCGCGGCGTGGCGCCAGCAGTCGCATGACTTCACCGTAGAGTGGCTGGGCAAGGTCGAGAAGATCGGCAGCGACGGCCTGCAGGGCCAGGACCTGCTGAGCTACGAGATCTTCGTGCGCGACGCGCGCGCGACCTTGGCCGCCGAGCCGTATCCCAGCTGGATGATGCCGATCAGCCAGTACTACAACGTCGGCAGCATCATGGCCATTCTCGGTGCCGGCGCGGGTGCGCAGCCGTTCAATACCGTGCAGGACTACGACACCTGGTCGCGCCGCTCGCTGGGCATTCCGGCGCTGTTCGACCAGGCCATCGACAACATGCGCCAGGGCATGAAGGCCGGTGTGGTGCAGCCGCGCGACCTGATGGAAAAAGTGCTGCCGCAGCTGGATGCGGTGATCAAGCCGACCGCCGAGGAAAGCATCTTCTGGTCGCCGATCCGGACCATGCCGGAGTCGATTTCCGCCGAGGACAAGGCGCGCATCAGTGCCGAGTACAAGCGCATGATCGAACTGCGCATCATGCCGTCCTACCGCGCCCTGCGCGGCTTCATCGCCACCGAGTACCTGCCGGCCACGCGGACCAGCAGCGGTCTGGGGGCCCTGCCCAATGGCCAGGCGTGGTACGCCAACCTGATCGTGCAGACCACGGCCAGCGAACAGACACCCGCGCAATGGCATGCGCTCGGCGAACAGCGCGTGCAGGAGCTGCAGGCGCAGATCGCCGCAGTGATGAAGGATGCGAAGCTGCGCGGCACGCCGACCAAGCTTCTGCGCAGCATGCGCAGTGATCGCCAGTTCCAGTATGGCGACGCCAACGCGCTGCTCGGCCGCTACCGCCAGGTGCAGCAGCAGGTCGCCACGCGCCTGCCGCAGGTGCTCGACACGCTGCCGAAGGCTGCCCTGGACATCCGTGCAGTGGAGCCCGAGCGTGCGCTCACCGCGGCCGCGGCCTCCTACCAGCCGACACAGCCCGGCGAGGCCGGGGTGCTGTATGTGAACACCCGCGACCTGCCCAGCCGCAAGCGCTGGAACGTGCCGGTGCAGTACCTGCATGAAGGCATTCCCGGCCACCACGTGCAGCTGGGTCTGCAGCAGGAGCTGGCCAAGCAGCCGCGCTTCCGGCGTGCCGGCGGCGACCTGGCCTTCATCGAAGGCTGGGGCCTGTACTCGGAAACGCTGGGGGAAACGCTGGGCGTCTACACCGATCCCTACGATCGCATCGGCTATCTCTCCTCGCGCCTGCTGCGCGCAGCGCGCGTGGTCGCCGACACCGGCGTGCATGCCCAGGGCTGGAGCAAGCAGCAGGCCGTCGCCTACCTGCAGAAGACCGTGGACATGAGCAGCGATGATGCCAATGCCGAAGTGGAGCGGATCATGGCCCAGCCGGCGCAGGCGCTGTCCAACGTCGCCGGCCTGACCACCCTGCTGGCACTGCGCGACAAGGCCAAGGCACGCCAGGGTGCGGCATTCGACCTGCGCCGCTTCCATGCCGAGCTGCTGAAGGACGGCTCGATGCCGCTGGACGTGCTGGAGCGGAAGATGGAACGATGGCTGTCACAACCGCCGGGGGCCGCGCCGGCCCCCTGATCGCCACGGAGCCCTCATGCGTCCCGCCACCGTCGTGTTCGCTGCCGTACTGGCCCTGCTGCCGCAGGCCGCGCCTGCCGCACCGGCGGTGATGCCGCCGGATGCGGGCATCGATGGCCTGATGCAGGCCTACGATGGCCAGGTGCCGGGAGCAGCGGTACTGGTGCTGCACGACGGGCAGGCGGTGTTCCGCCGCGGGTACGGCCTGGCGGTGGTGGAAGATGGCACTGCGGTGACCGCGGCCAGCAATTTCCGGCTGGCCTCGGTGAGCAAGCAGTTCACCGCCGCCGCCGTGCTGCTGCTGGTGGAAGAGGGCCGCCTGGGCCTGGACCAGCCAGTGCGACGCTGGCTGCCGGAACTTCCCACTGCGGCGTCCTCCGTCACCCTCCGTCACCTGCTGTCGCATACCAGCGGTCTGCCCGACTATGAGGGCCTGATGGACCCCGCCGACAGCCGCCAGGTGCACGATGCGGACGTGCTGGCGCTGCTCGCACGCGAGGACCGGCTGGATTTCACACCGGGCACTGCGTACCGCTACAGCAACAGCGGATATGCGCTGCTGGCGCTGATCGTCGGGCGCGCGTCGGGCCAGGATTTCGCCACCTTCCTGCAGCAGCGGATCTTCGGCCCGCTGCACATGACCCACACCGTCGCCCACCAGGACGGCGTCGATACGGTCACTGCGCGGGCCTACGGCTACAGCTGGCTCGACGGTCGCTGGCAGCGCACCGACCAGAGCACCACCAGTGCCGTGCTGGGTGATGGTGGCATCTATTCCTCGCTGGACGACCTCGCCCGCTGGGATGCCGCACTGTACGACGACCGCCTGCTGTCAGCCGCATCGCGGCGGGCCATGTTCAGCCAGGCCACCGCAACCACCGAACCGGACGTACCGCATTACGGCTTCGGCTGGCGCCTCAACGGCCGCATGCAGTGGCACAGCGGCGAAAGCATCGGCTTCCGCAACGTCATCCTGCGCTATCCGGACCGGCATCTGACAGTGATCGTGCTGAGCAACCGCAACGACCCCGAACCCTATCCGCTGGCGCTGAAGATCGCCCAGCGCTGGCTGGACATCCTGCAATGACCGACGATCCGACCGCCCTGCTGGGCATCCATCATGCCGCGCTGATCTGCAGCGACTATGCGCGCTCGAAGGATTTCTACGTGCGCATCCTCGGCCTGCGCGTACTGGCCGAGAACCACCGTGCCGCGCGCGATTCGTGGAAGCTGGACCTGGCACTGCCGGATGGCGGCCAGCTGGAACTGTTCTCGTTCCCGTCACCTCCGCCCCGGCCCAGCCGCCCGGAGGCACAGGGCCTGCGTCACCTGGCCTTCCGCGTGGCCGCGCTGGAGCCATTCATCCAGCGCCTGGCCAGCTGCGGCGTGGACTGCGAACCGGTCCGCGTGGACGAATACACCGGCCGCCGCTTCACCTTCTTCGCCGACCCGGACGGCCTGCCGCTGGAACTCTACGAAGTCGGCTGATGGCTCGGGGTCAGATCCCTTTTCCATCGGGAAAGGATCTGGCCCCACTCACCTGCTCGACCCGGCACCCCCTTCCCCATACCCCGCCGAATGGGTATACAGTCGGCGTGTACCGGCACCGTGCCGGAATGAACCCTGGGAGGGGACCATGCGCAAGACCTTCAAGACCCTGCTGCTGGCGCTGCCGCTGTGCCTGGCGGCGCTCTCGGCGCAGGCCGCCGATGGCGCGGCCGGCCGCTGGAAGACCATCGACGACAAGACCGGCCAGGTGAAGTCCATCGTCGAGATCAGCCAGGCCGCCAACGGCACGCTGTCCGGCAAGGTGGTGGACATCCTGCACTCGGACAAGGGTCCGAACCCGGTCTGCGATGGCTGTGAGGGTGCCAACAGGAACAAACCGGTGAAGGGCATGACCATCCTCTGGAACCTGAAGGCCGACGGCGCCAGCAAGTGGTCCGGCGGCACCATCCTCGACCCCGCCAACGGCAAGACCTACAAGTCGAAGATGGAACTGCAGCCGGGTGGCAACAAGCTGGACGTCTCCGGCTGCATCGCCTTCATCTGCCGGGCGCAGACCTGGGTACGCGAGTAAGCCACCGGCCCGTCCGTGCATTCCCGTGACCCGGCCCCGGCCGGGTCACCTCGTTGCGGGCATGCGATAATCTGCGGTTCCCCTCGGCTTCACCCCGCGACCATGACCCGTACCGCGCTCGTCACCACCGCCCTGCCCTACGCCAACGGCCCGCTGCATCTGGGCCATCTGGTCGGCTACATCCAGGCCGACATCTGGGTGCGTGCACGGCGAATGAGCGGCGGCAGGACCTGGTTCGTCTGCGCCGATGACACCCATGGCACGCCGATCATGCTCGCAGCCGAGAAGGCCGGGGTAACCCCGGAGGCCTTCATCGCCAGCATCCAGGCCAGCCACGAACGTGATTTCGCCGAGTTCGGCGTGGCCTTCGATCACTACGATTCGACCAATTCGGCAGCCAACCAGGCGCTGACCGAGGCGTTCTACCTGAAGCTGGAAGCGGCCGGCCACATCAGCCGCCGTTCGGTGGCCCAGTTCTACGACCCGGCCAAGGGCATGTTCCTGCCGGACCGCTACATCAAGGGCATCTGCCCGAACTGCGGCAGCGCCGACCAGTACGGCGACAACTGCGAAGTCTGTGGCGCGACCTACAGCCCCACCGATCTGAAGGAGCCGAAATCGGTGATCTCCGGCGCTACGCCCGAGATCCGGGATTCGGAGCACTTCTTCTTCGAGGTCGGCCGCTTCGAGGGCTTCCTGCGCGAATGGCTGGCCGGCGACGTCGCGCTGCCCGGGGTGAAAGCCAAGCTGATGGAGTGGCTGGACGCGGAGGGCGGCCTGCGCGCGTGGGACATCTCGCGCGACGCGCCGTACTTCGGCTTCCAGATCCCGGGCCATCCGGGCAAGTACTTCTACGTCTGGCTGGACGCGCCGATCGGCTACCTGTCCAGCTTCCAGACCCTGTGCGGCACGCTCGGCGAGGATTTCCAAGCCCACCTGCGCGCCGGCACCGCCACCGAGCTGCACCACTTCATCGGCAAGGACATCGTCAATTTCCATGGCCTGTTCTGGCCGGCGGTGCTGCACGGCACCGGCCACCGCGCGCCGACCCGCCTGCACGTCAACGGCTATCTGACCGTTGACGGCGCCAAGATGAGCAAGTCGCGCGGCACCTTCGTGATGGCGCGCACCTTCCTCGATGCAGGACTGGAACCGGAAGCACTGCGCTACTACTACGCGGCCAAGTCCGGCGGTGGCGTCGACGACCTCGACCTGAACCTGGGTGACTTCGTCGCCCGCGTCAACGCTGATCTGGTCGGCAAGTTCGTCAACCTGGCCAGCCGCTGCGCCGGCTTCATCAGCAAGCGTTTCGATGGCCTGCTCGCCGCGCAGCTGCCCGATGCCGCCCAGTACCAGCGCTTCATCGACAGCCTGGCGCCTATCCGCGAAGCCTACGAGCGCAACGATCCGGCGGCGGCGATCCGCCTGACCATGACCCTGGCCGACGAAGCCAACCGCTACATCGACGACGTCAAGCCGTGGGTGATCGCCAAGCAGGAAGGAGCCGACGCGCAGCTGCAGGCCGTGTGCAGCCAGGGCCTGAACCTGTTCCGTGTACTGGTCACCGCACTGAAGCCGGTACTGCCTTCCACCGCCGCCCAGGCCGAGGCGTTCCTGGCCGCGCCAGTGGCCGACTGGACCGACCTGGCGCAGCCGCTGCTGGCCCATCGAATCGCTGACTACACCCCACTGTTCACCCGTATCGACCCGAAGAAGATTGACGCCATGATCGACGCCTCCAAGGACACCCTGCAGCCGACCGCCGCTGCCCCCGCCGCCAAGGCCGACGCTGCCAAGCCGGCGGCTGCCGTGCCGGCCAGTGCCGCAACGGCCAGCGCCGAGGCACCGGCCTACATCGGCATCGACGACTTCGCCAAGCTCGACCTGCGCATCGGCAAGGTGCTGGTGTGCGAGTTCGTGGAGGGTTCGGACAAGCTGCTGCGCTTCGAGCTGGATGCCGGCGAACTGGGCAAACGGCAGATCTTCTCCGGCATCCGTGCCAGCTACGGCGAGCCGGAAGCGCTGGTCGGCCGCAGCGTCGTGTTCATCGCCAACCTGGCCCCGCGCAAGATGCGCTTCGGCCTGAGTGAAGGCATGATCCTGTCGGCAGGTTTCGATGGTGGCGCGCTGGCGCTGCTGGACGCCGACAGCGGCGCGCAGCCGGGCATGCCGGTCCGCTGATGCACTGCGCGGGTGCGGCCACGGCCGCTCCCGCCGGTCACGGCAACGACGGGACGCACCACGGGAGGCATCGGAATGGAACTGGCGCTGTTCGACTTCGACCATACCGTCACCACCTGCGATACCTATGGCCGCTTCCTGCGCCGCGTGGCCACCGCCGAGCAGCTTGCGCAGGCGTGGTGGAAGGTGGGTCCGTGGCTGGCGGCGTACCGGCTGAAACTGATCTCGGCCGAACGCATCCGCGCCCGCGTCACCCGCCTCACCTTCAGCGAGCGCCACGCCGACGACATCGCAGCGCTGGCCACCGGCTTCTCGCGCGAATTCCTGCCCGAGGTGGTGCGCCCGGAAATGCTGGAACAGATCCGCTGGCACAAGGAACAGCAGCACACCGTGGTGGTCGTGTCCGGTTCGCTGGATCTGTACCTGCGTCCCTGGTGCGAAACGTTGGGTCTTGAACTGATCTGCAACCGCCTTGAAAGCCGGGACGGACGCCTGACCGGCCGTTACCACGGCGGCGATTGCGGTCCTCGCAAGGTCGAGCAGATCCGTCGCCGTTTCGATCTGTCGCGTTACACGCGCATCCACGCTTATGGCGACAGCGCAGAGGACCGGCCGATGCTGGCCCTCGCCCACGAACGCTGGTTCCGTGGCAAACCCCTGAAATGATCCATACGCGCAGCCTTCGCCACGCATGAGCCTGATTCCGCCGCTGACCGAACGCCTGGACCGACTGTTGCCGCAGACGCAATGCGGGCAATGCGGCTATGACGGTTGCCGCCCCTATGCGCAGGCGATGGCGCGCGGCGAGGCGGGCGTGGACCGCTGCCCGCCGGGCGGCGATGCGGGCGCGCGTGCACTGGCCCAGGTAATGGGTGTGCCGGCACTGCCGTTTGATCGTACGCGCGGCGAACACAAGGCGCCGCAGGTTGCGGTGATCGTCGAGGCCGACTGCATCGGCTGCACCAAGTGCATCCAGGCCTGCCCGGTGGACGCGATTGTCGGCGGCGCGAAGTACATGCATACCGTGATCGCCGACCTGTGCACGGGCTGCGAGTTGTGCATTCCACCGTGTCCGGTGGACTGCATCGTGCTGCGGGAACGGTAGCGGTGCCAGCTCCCTTCCGGCAGGAAAGGGAGCTGACACCCGCCCGCCGTTACGGCACGGCCGCCGTCACCACGATCTCGACCTTCCACTCGGCGTGTGCCAGCTTGGCTTCGACCGTGGCACGGGCCGGGGTCGCACCCTCGACCACCCATTCGTCCCATGCTTTGTTCATGCCGTCGAAGTCGGCCATGTCGGCCAGGAACACTTCCGCGCGCAGCACATGCTGGCGATCACTGGCCACCAGTGCCAGCAGCTTGTCGATCTCGGCCAGCACCTGCCGGGTCTGTCCGGTGATGTCCTGGCTGGTGTCCTCCGGAATCTGGCCGGAGAGGTAGGCAACCTTGTTGTACACGGTCATTTCGGACATGCGCGGTCCGACGTCGTAACGCTCCATCATGGGCGTGGCTCCTGCGGGTGATCAGGCCTGCATTGTCCTCCAAACCGGCGGCGGGTGGGGCTCCTGCACCACCGCTGTTCAAATGCCTTCGAGAGGCGCACGATGCGCCACGCCCGCGTTGACACCGCCCTCGCCCTCCCTGCCGCACCCTTGCGCCGATGACCGTCCCTTCCGATCCCGCAACCGCTCCGTCCATCCCGGTCTGGAAGCGGCTGCTTACCATCTTCGTTCCCCTGCTGATCCTGGCCCTGGCCCTGCATGGCCTGGCCGGCGAGTTCGACGAACATGGCTACCGCGCCATCCGCCAGGCGTTCCATGCACTCAGCGCAACGCAGATCGCACTGACCGTGACGCTGGGCCTGGCCAGTTATGCCTGCCTGATCGGCTTCGATGCCATCGGCCTGCGACGCAGCGGCATCCGCGTGCATCCCGCGCGCATCGGCATCACCGCGTTTCTCGCCCACACCCTGGGCCAGACCGTCGGCTTTGCGGCCTTGACCGGCGGCGCGGTGCGCCTGCGGGGCTATCGCGGTGCCGGGCTGGATCTGGCCCAGATCGGCCAGGTCGTGCTGATGAGCACGCTCGGTTTCATGTTCGGTGCATGGCTGTTGATCGGCCTGGCGTTATGCCTGGAACCCTCAGCGGCGGCGCTGGCGCTGCCGTTGGATTCCGGCGCCGTGCGCGCGGTCGGCATTGCCGCCCTGCTCGCCTATCTGGCCACGGTGCTGCTGGTCGGCCGCAGCGGACGCCAGTTCCGTGTGTTCGGCCACGCCCTGTGGCTGCCCGACCGGCTGACCATGCTCGGCGTCACCGCGCTCAGCGTGATCGAACTGGTGCTGGCCAGCGCAGCGTTCTACGTGCTGCTTCCGGACTCCACGCCCACCGGGCTTCCCGGCTTCGTCGGCCTGTACCTGGTGGCGGTGCTGGCAGGCCTGGTCTCGACCGTTCCGGCCGGCCTGGGCGTGTTCGAGTGGAGCCTGCTCAAGCTGCTGCCGCAGGTGGCACCGGCGGCGGTGCTGGCGGCCGCGCTGATCTACCGCGTCACCTACTACGTCCTGCCGCTGCTGCTGGCCACCGTGCTCGCGCTTGCGCCTGCACTGCGGCGACCGCTGCGGGCCAGCGCCGGCGCCACCCGCGCCGGCTGGAACGCGCTGCGCCCCTGGCTGCCGCAGATCATCGCGCTGGCGGCTTTCAGCATCGGCGCCGCCCTGGTCATCGATGGCACCTTGCCGACCCCGCGTCGCCATCTGCTCAATGCATCGCTGCCGATCCTGGAAACATCGCACCTGATCGGCAGTCTTGGCGGTGTCGCCCTGCTGCTGATCGGCCAGGGCCTGGCCCGGCGCAGCCACGCCGCTTGGATGCTGGCGATGGCGGTCTGCGTGATCACGCCGCTGCCGCTGTGGCTGCGCGGCGGTCAACCGTTGATCGCGGTATCGGCCGTACTGGTCGCGATGGCACTGTGGGCCGCACGCCGTGAGTTCTACCGCCAGGGTGCGCTGCTGGATGAGGCGTGGTCGTGGCCATGGTTGCGCAACCTGGGGCTGGTCCTGGTCGCGGTCACCTGGCTGCTGTTCTTCACGTACAGCCATGTCGAGTACCAGAACGAACTCTGGTGGCAGTTCGCACTGTCCGGCAACGCACCGCGTGCGCTGCGTGCGCTGCTGGTGGTGGCCATCGCCCTGGTGATGTTCGGCCTCGCCCGCCTGCTGCACAGCACGCGCAGCCCGCTGCCGGCCGCTGACGAAGCCACGCTGCAGGCGTTGGCACCGGTGCTGGCCAGCGCCACCGACACCCAGGCCTGCCTGGTGCTGACCGCCGACAAGGCAGTGCTGCGCGACGATGCCCGGCAGGGCTTCGTGATGATGCAGCGCTACGGCGGCTCGTTGATCGCGATGGGTGATCCGGTCGGCCCGCCGGAGGTCGCACGTGCGTTGATCTGGCGTTTCCGTGAGGAAGCCGACCGCCTCGGCCTGCGCCCGGTGTTCTACCAGGTGGGCGAAGCCTACTGGCAAACCTATCTGGATCTCGGCCTGGGCCTGGTCAAGCTGGGCGAGGAAGCGATCGTGCCGCTGCACGACTTCGGTCTGGAAGGCCGCGAACGCGCCGACCTGCGCCAGGCATGGAACCGCGGCAAGCGCAGTGGCCTGTCGTTCCGGGTGGCGCCGGTGGAAGAGGTCCCCAGCCTGCTGCCACGCCTGCATGCGATCTCCAATGCCTGGCTGGAAGACAAGTCCGGTGACGAAAAAGGATTCTCGCTGGGCAGCTTCGATCCCGATTACCTGGTGCGGTTCCCGGTCGCGCTGGTCGAGGCCGAAGGTCGGATCGTCGCCTTCGCCAACCTGTGGCAGGCGCCAGCCGGTGCCGAGCTGTCGGTGGACCTGATGCGGCACGTCAGCGACGCGCCGAAAGGCACGATGGATTTCCTGTTCATCGAACTGTTCCTGTGGGGCCGGGCGCAGGGCCATGCGCGTTTCTCGCTGGGCATGGCGCCCCTGTCTGGGCTGGCCCAGCATCGCCTGGCGGGCCGCTGGAATCGTCTTGCCGGCCTGCTGGCACGGCATGGTGAGCGCTTCTATGGCTTCAGTGGCCTGCGCCGCTTCAAGTCGAAGTTCGATCCGCAGTGGCGCCCGCGCTACCTGGCGGCGCCCGGTGGCATGCACCTGCCGGCAGCCCTGCTGGACGCCACCCGCCTGATTTCGCTGGATCCACGCCGCGGCTGAGCCACCCGACCGCCGGGCATGGCCCGGCGCTGCTCCTGCAGGCGTGTGCTGATTACGCGCCGCCCTTGAGGATGACCTCGGCCAGACGATCGTAGTCGCCACCGAAATGGTGGTCGCCAGGCAACCGGATCCTGCGCACGCCCTCGTTCGCAGGCAGGTCCGGACACAGCGCGTCCTCATCCTTGTCGCCATAGACGCACAGGGTCTTGGCCGCCGGCAGCCTGGCCACTTCCGGCGCGATCGGCAGGCCATCGCCGCCACCGCCCAGCCAGTTGCTGACATGGAACTCGAAATCGGCCTTCCGCCCCACGGAGAGCAGCACGATGCGCTCGAGTGCTTCGCGGCTGCCGGCATCGAGCCGGTTGATGGTGGCCGGCAGCACGTCGGCGCCCTGCGAGAAGCCGATCAGCATCACCTTGTCGCGCCGCCATTGCTGGCGGTAGTGGTCGATGATCTTCTGCAGGTCAGCGGCAAACCCCTCCGGCGTGCGTTCGCTCCAGAAATAACGCAGCGAATCGATGCCCACCACGGCCACGCCGTGTTCGGCCAGCGACGAGGCCACGTCCTTGTCCAGTCCCGCCCAGCCGCCATCACCGGAGACGAAGATCGCCAGCGTATCGCCGTCACCGTGCGCGGGGACTTCCACCACGGGCAGGCCCTTCAACGCCGCCGGCGGCGGTGCCAGGCTGATGCCGGCCTGCGCACCGATCACCCGCGCGGCAGCCACCAGTCCCGGCGTGGCATCGCCGCGGGCGCTGCGCTTGAATCCGCGCGCCATCGCGACCTGCTGCACGAACGGACCCGCGCCCTGGCCCCTGCAGCCCACATCGCCGATGGCATTCAACCAGGGAAAGTTCAGTTCGGCCGGTTGCAGCCGCCCCTCCTTGACGCCGTCTCCGCAGACCATGCGTTCGTGGGCATGGTCGGGACAGAAGCCGGAGGTCAGCAGGCCGGCGAACACCTGGGTGTCGGCCTGTGCGGCCAGGCTGTAGGCCAGCTCGGCACCCTCACCATCGCCGCCGACCAGCGGCAGGTGATAACCCGGCAGGTGCAGGAACGCCTGCACCCAGCGCGAGAAATTCTCGACGTCGCCAGCACCGAACGAACAGGTGCTGTCGCCTTCGCGTTCAAGCACGCCCCGCAGGTGCGCCACATCCACCGCCGCCACCAGCGCACCGTCGGCACGCAGTGCTTCGATCGGCGCCAGGCTGGCAGCGCCATAGGGACCTTCGTGGAACCAGATCACCACCCGCTGCGGCACTCCCGCCGGCAGATGCACCGGCACCTGCTCGAATCGGCCATGGCTGACCTGCTGCACGGATGCCGCGGCCACCGCCGGCAACGCCGCCAGCGCCATCACCAGTCCCATCGCCCTGCCCAACCCTGCACGCGTCATGTCGCAACCCCAGTGGAATGCGCACACGATACGCCGCCACCGCGTGCACGACACGTACCGGTCACGGCCGTTCGCCGGGCCCGCGGCCAGGGTTCAGGCGCGTGTGCGCGCCAGACCGCGCCGGTACAGGGTGACGGCCAGCCAGAGCAGCCAGCCGACGATCACGGCGATCACCAGCTTCTGCCCCAGCCCGCGCGGCGGCCCGTCACGCCAGAGCACATGCAGCCACAGCAACGCGAAGGCCAGCCAGGCCCAGCCCCACAGCAAGGCAGCACTGCGCTGCCAGCCCGGCTCGCGACGCAGGTACCACGCCTGCAGCAGCATGCCGACGCTGGCACACAGGAAGGCCGTGTTGGCAGCCACGCCATGCACCAGCGGCGCGAGCAGCGGCGTCGCCTGCGGCAGCCAGCTGTCGCCGATGGCGACCGTCGCCAGGCCCAGGGCGGACACGGTGAACAGCAGCGGCGCGGCCGCGCTGCGGCGGGGCCCCACGCTGTGACGATAGAGCGCGATACCGAGCGCGGCGATCGCCACCGCCAGCAGGCAGTAAGCGGCGCGCAGCGCCAGACCCCAGGGACCGTGCAGGTACAGGCTCAGGGTCGCGCGCATCCAATCCAGATCAGCGCGCGCGAACTGCGTCCACAGGGCCGTCGCCACGAACAACAGGAGCGCCACCAGGGCCAGCAGCGCAGCCGGACGCGCTCCGGTCATGGCGTGGCCTCCGGGTGGCGCGCCTTCCATTCGGCCAACGCCTTGCGGTAACGCTGCAGCTCTTCGGCATACAGATCGAGTACGCACAGCGGGCAGCCGCTGCCGCAGCACTCGTTGGGACCAGGTTCTTCCGGTGCGGTCGGCCGGGGATCAGGATCGGGAACGGACACGGTGGGCGGCGCTACCTTGCAGATGCAGGCCGCCAGTGTAACTGCCCCGCTCAGGTGTCCAGCCGGCGGCGCAGGTTCGCGCGTGCCGCGGCATCCAGGCGCTGGTGGAAGAAGTCGCTGAGGAAGATCCGCGGTGCGCGCAGCAATCCCTGCAGGAAGCGGCGGCGGCCGGCGCGGTACAGGAAACCCGGGACCACCCCCTGGTACTCCTCGGCCACACCACGATCGTAGGCATCGAACACCGGTGCAGGCGCGCCCAGGATCGCCATGTCGCAATCCAGGAACAGCGCCGCTTCGACGTCGACATCCGCAGGACCGAGTTCGCCATGACGGGCAGTCAGCAGGATCAGCTGCTCGACGCGGGCGGCGTCGATTCCCGCCAGCGCAGGCTCCTGCGCGATGGCCTGCACGGCCAGTGCCGCCGAGCGTGCCTCGTTGTCCTTGCGCCCCGCCTCGTAGACCGCATCGTGGTAAAGCGCGGCCAGAAAGACCTCGGCGGGCTGCCGCCAACCCGGTCCATCGGCGACGTCCTGGCAGTGCTGCAGCACCGCGCGCACGTGGCCGAAGTGATGGTACGCGCGTGGCGGCGTGGCATATCGGTCCTGCAACGCCTGCCACTGCGCCGGATCGAGCGGGATCGGGGCGAAGTCCATGCCGGCATGATCCCGCCAGACGCCCCGGCCAGCAAGCTGGACAATAATTCACCACGCACTCACAGCCGCCGTCCGGCAAGGGCGGAGCACAGTTGTCCACAGCTTTGCCGAGCGCTGGTCCACATCGCCTGTGGATGACCGCGCCGCCGACCGGCGGTCGATGCACGGGCGCACGGGCAGGACTACACTCGGCGGCAGGCGGATGCGCCCGCCGCTGCCGGGAATTGCCATGCAACGTCCTGCCACCCGATTCCTGCTGCTCGCCCTGCTCGCGCTGGCAGCGCCGGCCGCCGTCGCCCTGGACGGTCCTGCCGCCGCACCGGCCGCTCAGTACCGCCCCGCCCCAGCGAGCGTGCCGACCGCAGACGAAGTGCTGGCGATTCCGCCGGCGCTGCGCGCGATGCTGACCCGACAGGTGATCGCGCGCAGCCACTCGCGCGACCAGCGCCTGCAGGCCCTGGTGGAGATGATCTTTGATCGGCAAGGACTGGATCTGCAGTACGACGCCGACGCGACCTATACCGTCGGCGAAGTCTGGCAGTACCGCCGCGCCAACTGCCTGGCATTCACGCTGCTGTTCGTGTCGCTGGCACGCGAGGCCGGCATCCAGGCCCGGGTGCAGGAAGTCGGCAGCGTGGTGTCCTGGTATCAGGAGCAGGACCAGGGCGTGGTCTACAGCGTCGGCCACGTCAATGCCGGGGTCGACGTCGGCGGCCGCTTCGGCACGGTCGATCTGGACCGCAACGTGCTGTACGACCGCCACGGCCCGCAGCCGATCGACCGTGCCCGTGCGTTGGCGCACTTCTACAACAATCGTGGCGCCGAACGCATGGCCAGCGACGATCTGGATGGTGCCCGGGTGTTCTTCGATGCAGCGGTCGCGCAGGACGCGCGATTCGCACCGGCCTGGAACAACCTGGGCGTGCTGGACAACCGGAAGGGAGACACCGCCGGCGCACGTCGTGCGCTGGAAATGGCACTCCGCCTGGACGGCCGTCAGGATGCGGCACTGAACAACGCCAGTGCGCTCTACCGGCGGTTGGGCCTGGTGGCAGCAGCGCAGCAGCTGGAGCGCCGCCTGCGCGCCGTACAGCGCGAGGATCCGTTTGCCCAGTACATGCTCGGGGCCCGCGCCGAACGCGCGGGCGACCTGGCGGAGGCCATCCGCTGCTACCGCCGGGCCGTGCGCCTGTACGATGCCGCACACCAGTTCCATTTCGGCCTGGCGAGGGTGTACTTCCTCGCCGGCCAGCTGGCCCGCGCCGACAAGGAACTGACACGGGCCCAGGAACTCGGCGGGGCGCCGCAGCAGGCCCGCTACCAGGCCAAGCTGGACAGCCTGGCCCGCTGGCGGGCGCAGCAGCAGGCCAGGCGCTGAGGGCCGGTCAGGCCTTCTTGAGGAAGCAGGTTTTCAGCACCAGGCCCTTGATCTTGTCCGAGTTGCCTTCGATGTGCTCCGCATCGTCCTCGACCAGCCGGATGTTGCGGATCACCGTGCCCTGCTTGAGCGGAATCGAGGAGCCCTTGACCTTCAGGTCCTTGATCACGGTAACGGTGTCGCCGGCCTGCAGGGTGTTGCCGTTGCTGTCACGCACGACCAGCGCCTGCCCCGCGCCCTCCTCGGCGGTCCATTCGAAGCCGCAATCGGCGCAGATCCACAGCGCGCCATCGGCATAGGTGTTTTCCAGGGTGCACTGCGGACAAGCGGGAACGGACGACATTGCAAGTACCTCAAAATGAATCAACGGCCGCCATTGTAACCGCCCGCTCTTTTCACCCGTTCTCCCGCGGCCGCTCCCCCTGCCCGCCCGAGATGGCCGGCAGGCGCTTGCAGCGGACCGCAAACTGCAGCAGAGTGCGCGGCCCTTGTCCGTCCCTGGAATTCCGCATGCGCCTCGGCATCGACTTCGGTACCAGCAATTCTGCCGCCGCCATCGTGCACGAGGGTCGCCTGTTGCCGATCCGCTTCGGCGATGCCGAACAGTTCCGCACCAGCGTCTACTTCCCAGGCGTGGTACCCGATCCGGACGACTTCCAGCCCGATGCCAGCCAACAGCATGCGCTGGAGCAGATGATCGACAGCGCGGCGCGTGCCGCCCGCGCTGCCGGCCAGGAGCGCCCGCCGCAGGCACTGCGCCGCGAAGCATTGCGCGCACTGCGCCGCGAATGGATGGAAGCCCGTGCCCGCGAAGCGCGCAGCGCCAGCGACCTGCTGCAGAACGCGATCTACGGCGATGACGCGCTGGAAGCCTATTTCGAGGAGCATGAAGGCAACCTCGTGCAGAGCCCCAAGTCGATGCTCGGCTACAACCTGCACCCGCGCGCGAAGCAGACCATCACCGGCATTGCCGCGCATATCCTTGAGCACATCCGCCTGACCGCCAGCGCGCAGCTCGGCCGGCCGCTGCGCACCGCCCTGCTCGGCCGCCCCGTGCAGTTCCGCAGCTCGATCGGCGAGGCCGGCAACGCGCAGGCGCTGGACATCCTGCGCGAGGCGGCGGCGCAGGCCGGCTTCGACCGCATCGATTTCCTGGAAGAACCTGCCGCAGCGGCGATGCACTATCACGCCGGAAGCGCGACACGGCACCAGGCCGTGATCGTCGACATCGGCGGTGGCACGACCGACATCGCCCATGCCGAAGTGGGGGGACCAGTACCCCCGCATATCCACCGTGCCTGGGGCATCGCCCGTGGCGGCACCGACATCGACCTGGCCCTGAGCCTGTCCAGCTACATGCCGCTGTTCGGTCGTGGCATCACCCGCGTGCCCGCCCACCACTACGTGGAAGCCGCCACCGTGCAGGACATGACCCGCCAGCGCGACTTCCGCCAGCACAACTACGATGCGGTCGACGCACCCTGGGGCCCGCGCCTGCAGGCACTGCAGGACACCGGCAACACCGCGCGCCTGTACCGTGATGTCGAGCGCGCCAAGATCGCCCTGAGCAGTTCTGCCACGCACCGCAGCACGCTGGACTACATCGGCCGCGACCTGCACGCCGACAGCAGTGCCGAGGGCCTGGCCAGTGCGGCCCATGGCTACCTGGAACAGATCCGCACGCTGCTCGCCCAGGTGCGCAGCGACATCGGCGGCGACCCGGACGCGGTGTTCCTGACCGGTGGCATGTCCCGTGCGGGTTACCTGCGCCAGGCCGTGGCGGAGGCGTTTCCGGGTGCCCGGATGGTCTACGGGGAGCCTTCACTCGGGGTGGTACAAGGCCTGGCGCTGGCCGCAGCCAGCCGGGATTAACAAAACGTTACGCAGGGTTTGCTACCCTCGGTAGGCTTGATCCACAGCTGTACCTTCCATCGGCCCTGCCGGTGTGTGTTCCGGGTGCAGCGCGGCCCGCCACGCGGGTCTTGCGGCCGTGCCTTCCTGGCTCGTTCATGGCCGCGCATCACCCGAGCCGCCATCGAGACCCGCTTTGGGCACCCGCCAGGCCCCTGTGGCCTTACAACCTGACGCCGCACCTGCACCCATCGACTGCCGCCGTTGTGACGCGGTCTGTTGCCGGCTGCCGGTACTGCTGCAGCCCGGCGACCACGTGCCCGGCCAGTTCCTCGCGCGCGACGCCCACGGCCGGGCCGTGATGGCGCGCAACGAGGAAGGCTGGTGCGCGGCGATCGATCCCTATCACCTGCGCTGCACGATCTATTCGCAGCGCCCGGCGATCTGCCGCCAGTTTTCGATGGGCGGCGATGACTGCCGCCGCGAGCGGCAGGATTACCTGCGCCAGGCCGATGCCTGTGCGCTTTCCTCCCCTTCCACCTGACAGGAGCAACCATGCCCCGCAAGGCAAAGACCCCCGCGAAGGCTAACAACAGCATCCGTAGCGAACGCAAGGGTGCAGCCGCCAGTACTGTGGTCAGCAGCGACTCGATCGCGTCTGACCTGGCCGCGTTCCGCAAGGCCGGTGGCAAGATCGAAGTGCTGGGTACGACCTGGGCGCTGAAGAAAGCCAGCTGACCCTCCCTGACCGCGGCGGCGCTGCCGCCGCGGCCTGCCGGTCGATGCTCAGCGGTCCAGTCGGACCCGCACGCTGCCCGAATGCGACTGGATGCGGATATCGCCGTCACCGCCCCCCAGCCGCGTGTCGAGATTGCTGCCCGGCCCATAACGCGGCCGCTCCACCGTGCCGGCATCACTGTTGATCGAGCCGCTGAAGCTGTTCACCGACAGCTGCGCCGATACGGTCCGCGGCAACCGCAGATTGACCGATGCGCTCACCGATTCGACGTTGATGCGCCCCCCCGGCGCCAGACCGGCAGCGGCCAGTTCGATGCTGCCTGACACCGTCTCCACCGCCAGGCGCTGGATGCGCCCCGCATCGACATCCACGCGTCCGGAGACGGTCTGCGCACCGATGTCGCCGGACACGCCTCCCCCCGCGTCAATGCGGCCGCTGACGGTGTTCACGTCCAGCCGCGGCGTCTGCAGGCGGGCAGTGACGCTGCCGCTGACCGTGTTGAGCTTGGTGTCGCCGCTGCGGCCTGCCGCGGACAGGCTGCCGCTGACCGTATCGGCCTGCAGCCGACGCACATCGATGCCACTGATGTCCTGGCTCGCACTGACGGTGCTGAGCAGCAGTTCCGCCGAGCGTGGCACGTTCAACACCAGGGTGGCCCCGCCATTGTTGCTGCGGCGTGGATATTCCACCTCCCACCGCACGCGGTTGGCACTCTTCTCCTGACGCAGCTGCAGGCCGTCGCTGAGGCTGCCGGTGAGCTGGACCTCGTTGCGGTCCCAGCCGCGCACGGTGACCTTGCCGGCCACGTTGCTCAGTTCAATCCGGCCACCGGTGGCGAGTGCATGGCGTTCGTCGACGCGCGTGTCGGCCAGTGCCACAGCCGGTACCAGCAGCAGCGCGGCGCAGCAGAAAAGAAGGGGTCGCATCATGGGTCTCCTCAGGTTGTCAGTCCGGCGGCGGCCTGCGCCGCCTGCCGGGTCAGTTCCAGCCGCAGCGCATAGGTGCGCTTGAGCTGTCCAAGCAGGTGCGGCGCACGTGGATCCTGCGCCATCGCCGCGCGGATCTGCTCCGCGCTGCGGTCGAGTTCGTGCAGGGCCGGTTGCCACTCCGCTGCCCCGCCCTGCGGCAGGGAGGCCACCGCCTGCTGGTACTGCTCGGTCATCGCTGCGGCCTGCAGCTGCAGCCCGGAAGGCGCCGGCGTGGCCTGCGGCGGCTGCCACCACGGTGCCACCGCGTAGACCGCCAGGCTGGCGGCCAGCGCCGCGCCCACCGGCAGCCACCAGCGCCGTCGCGGACCCGGCGTCATCGCCACCACCTTGCCTGCTGCCGGGAGCGGTCCGGGGGCGGACCCGCGCGGTGGCAGGCTGGCCGACAGCCGCGCCCAGCCGTCCTCCGGAACGCTGCGCTCGCGGGGCAAGGCGCGCAGGCGCGCGAGCAGATCGTGGTCGTAGTCGGGGTCGTTCATCGTCATGTCATGTCTCCCAGCCGTGCACGCAGCAAGCCACGCGCACGATGCAACTGTGCCTTGGAACTGCCGACAGCCATCTGCAGCTGCTCGGCGATTTCCTGGTGTTTCCAGCCTTCGATGTCGTGCAGCACCAGCACCGCCCGCGCCCGTGGGGGCAGCGTCGCCAGCGCACGTTCCAGGTCGCGCTCCGTGCCGGCGCAGCGGTCATGCACGGCCAGCTCCGGTACACCACCGTCCACGTCATCCAGGCTGTCGTGATCGTGTCCTCCCGCCCGGCCGCGCAGTTCCATCAGCGCGGCATTGACCCCGAGACGATGCAGCCAGGTCGACAGGCTGCTTTCGAAACGGAACCCGGGCAGTGCCTTCCACGCCTGCAGGAACGCTTCCTGCAGCGCATCCTCCGCCCGTGCCTGCTGGCCGCCACACAGCCTCCACAGCACGGCGAACACCCGTGGCGCATGGCGTCGATACAGCAGTTCGTAGGCCGCTGTATCGCCACCGGCTGCCGCCCGTACCAGGGCGGGTTCGTCGACGGCGTCGGAGGCAGCAGGCGGTGCGGGCATGGTGGTGTCGAGCATAGTCCTTGGATGCGCCAGTCCCGCAGAAGGTTTAGATCGGATTCCTGCCAGGCACGATGCAACCTTTTCGGCGGCCGCTGCATCCATGGAGGGTCCTTCGTGAAATACCGTCCGGGAGCCCGCCATGTCCAGCCCATCGTGTGCCGCCCTGCTGGCCGTCGCTGCCTGCGTCGCGCTGCAGGTGCTTGGCCTGTCGCTGCAGCTCCACCCCGAGCGCGGCCGGGCCTGCCTGCAGCAGCAGCGCCAGGAGCTGGTGTGCCTGGCGTGGAGGCCGATGGTCGAATCGCCGGCACGTGCCGGGTAACATCGGCGACCACCACCGCTACCTGCTGTCGCCCCATGATGTTGTCGCTGAAGGATCACCTGCCGGCCTGGACCCATCCCTGGCTGCACAACATGGGCATCGCCCTGCAGATCGCGCTCGTCCTGCTGGCCGCCTGGCTGCTGCGGCTGCTGGCGCGCCGCCTGATCCGCCGCTTCGCCGACCACTACACCCTGCCGCCGGAAATGGTGATGGGCGCGCGCCGCATCACCAGTTTCGTGGTCTATTTCAGTGCACTGCTGTACATCCTGAGCCTGCTGGGGGCCTCACCGGCAGTGCTGTGGACGGCATTCACGGGCTTTGCAGCCGTCGGTGCGGTGGCCTTCTTCGCGGCCTGGAGCGTGCTCTCCAACATCTTCTGCACGCTGCTGATCTTCACTACCCGCCCGTTCCGCCTGCATGACTACATCGAGGTGCTGGAGAACGGCGAGAAGCCCGGACTGAAGGGCCGGGTGATCGATGTGAACCTGATCTACACCACGTTGCAGGAGACCGGCGAAGGCCACGAAGGCACGGTGCTGCAGCTGCCGAACAACCTGTTCTTCCAGCGCACCGTACGCCGCTGGCGCGATCCGGCACAGGCGCCGGGCGGCATCCAGGGCGACGGTTGAGCCGCCCACATCAACGCAGCTGGCTGTCTTTGCTGCCGCGACGGTTGTAGCTGCTGTGCGCCTGCTCTTCCTCATCGTGCGCCTGCTGGCAGGCCACGCACAGCCGTACGCCGGGCACGGCGTTGCGCCGCGCCAACGGAATCGGTGCGTCGCATTCCTCGCAGTGCTCCAGACCCGGGCCCTGGCGCAGCTGGCGCCGCGCGCGGGCAATCGCATCGTCTACCGTCGCGTCGATCTGGTCCTGGACCGCGCCATCTCCCGCCCAACCGGTAGCCATGTCCGTCCTCCGCAGGTGTGTGGCCTGATATGGGGACGATACACCCACGGAAAAGGCCGGGCAGTGCCCCGCCCGGCCCGTGCTTCAGCTACCTGTCTGCCCGTGGGGACGCCTGCGGCAGCGGCTTACCAGACCAGATCGTCAGGAATCTGGAACTGCGCGTAGTAGGCATCATCTTCGGCGTTGCCTGTGGAGATCTCCTCCGTCGAGCCCGGCTGCCCGTGGTCGACCACGATGGCTTCCGGCGCGCGCTCGCGCACCTTTTCCGCCGCAGCACGGGGCAGCAACGCGTAACCCTCGCCCTGGGCGACGATGACCAGCACGCCCACCGACAGCGCCTTGCGCAGCTTGGGGTCGATCAGCAGGGTGCGGATCGTGCTGCCATCGCTGAAGCGATACTCGTCCTCGCCCTTATGCGGCACGGCATGGGCAGCGATGATCTGCTTTGCCTGCGCCTTCTGCTCGGCCAGCCTGGCCTGTGCGTTGCGCTCGGCGGCCAGGGCACGATCACGCTCGATCTTCTCGGCGCGGGCGCGTTCAGCCTCACGCTGGACCTCGGCCGAAGTCGATTCAGCCTTGCCCTGGCGCGCCTTGGCCTGTTCGCGTGCGGCGGCGCTGGCCTGCGACTTCTTGGCCAGGCCGGCCTTGAGCAATTGTTCCTGCAGCGCGTTGGGCTTTGCCATGGTCGGTGCGTACCGCGTGTAATCTTGGATGCCCCCATTCTACCGACGCCCCGCCGCCCCTGCATGGCAGTCCTGAAGTACCTCACCGGTTATCCCGAACCCCTGGTCGCCCAGGTCAGCGAACTGCTGGCGCAGGGCCGGCTCGGCCCGTGGCTGCAGCAGCGCTATCCCGAGCCCCATGAGGTGCGCAGCGACCGCCAGCTCTACGACTACACCCAGGAGCTGAAAGACCGCTACCTGCGCAAGTCGGTACCGCTCAACAAGGTCTGCTACGACAACACGCTGGAAGTGATCAAGCATGCATTGGGCACGCATACCGCCATTTCCCGCGTGCATGGCAGCCGCCTCAAGGCCAGCCGTGAGATCCGCATCGCCACGGTGTTCCGGCAGGCGCCGGCCGCCTTCCTGCGCATGATCGTGGTGCACGAGCTGGCGCATCTGAAGGAAGCCGACCACAACAAGGCCTTCTACCAGCTCTGCCAGCACATAGAGCCCGATTACCTGCAGCTGGAATTCGACACCCGCCTGTACCTGACCGAGCTGGCCAACCGCAGCCAGCGCTGACCGCGCGCAGGGGCTACACTGCGCGGCCCCCGCCCGACCTGCCCGCCCATGGAACCGATACGCCTCGACAAACGCTTGTCCGCCCTGCTCGGCATCCCGCGCGGCGAAGCGCGGCGCTACATTGAAGGTGGCTGGGTCACGGTCGATGGCGAGGTGGTCGAACAGCCACAGCGCCCGGTCGATGACACTGCGGTGATCGTGGTCGATGAACAGGCCAATGACAGCAAGGCCGAGCGCGTGGGCATGCTGCTGCACAAGCCGGCTGGTGCTGCCGCCGAAACCCTGTGTGCGCTGGTCAGCAGCAACAGCCACAGCGCTCTGGACGCCAGCGGCATCCGGCCACTGCAGCGCCATTTCCACGGGTTGCAGCTGGCTGCGTCCCTGCCCGCGGCAGACAGCGGCCTGGTCGTGGTCAGCCAGGACCCGGCCACGCTGGCCCACCTGCAGCGCAATCTCGGCCGCACCGAACAGGAGTATCTGGTCGAAGTGGCAGAAGGCGGGCCGGAACGGGGCCCCTGGCTGCTGGCCCGGCTGCAGCAGGAGTCGGGCGGGGCCAAGGTGAGCTGGCAGAGCGAGCAGCGGCTGCGCTTCGCCGGCAAGGGGCTGACGGCCAAGGGCCTGAAGACCGCGGTGGCTGCCGCCGGCCTGCAGGTCACCGCCCTGCGCCGCCTGCGCATCGGCCGGGTGGCACTGGGCCCGCTGCCGCCGGGACAGTGGCGCTACGTGGGCAGCGACGAACGGTTCTGACGCGCGCCGCCGCGCGGCACGCCGATCCACTAGCATGGGGCCATGAGCCCGCCTGCGCCTGTGTGGCGACGCCTGTTGCGCGTCGTTGCGATCATCTTCGCCATCCTTCTGCTGCTGGTCCTGTCCGGACTGCTGCTGGCCGACCACCTGACGCCACAGGCGCACGGTGAGCCGTCGCACGTACTGCCGCTGCAACCGGCGCAGACCCGCATCGACCAGCAGGTCGTGCCGCTGCAGGAGGCGCACCCCGGGCAATCCGGCGTGGCCTTCCTCGGCGATGGCATGGATGCATTCGCGGCGCGCGCGATGATCACCGCGCAGGCCGGGCGCAGTCTGGACCTGCAGTACTACATCTGGCACGACGACCTGATCGGTCACCTGATGGCCAGAGCGCTGCATGACGCCGCCGAGCGCGGGGTGCGCGTGCGCATCCTGCTCGACGACATGAATGCCAAGGACAAGGACGCGCTGATGATGGCGCTGGACCGGCATCCGAACATCGAGATCCGGCTCTACAATCCGTTCCGCAACCGCAGCGGCATCCTGCGCATGGTGGAGATGGTGCAGCGCTTCTTCAGCGTGAACCACCGCATGCACAACAAGAGCTGGATCGCCGATGGCCGTGTCGCCATCGTCGGTGGCCGCAACATCGGCGAGGAGTATTTCAGCGCGCGCACGGATGTGAACTTCCAGGACCTGGACCTGCTGGTCGCCGGCCCTGCCGTTGCACAGGCGAACCGGATATTCGACGACTACTGGAACAGCCCGGCGGCGATTCCGGTCTCCGCGCTGGCCTTCCATACCGACGCGCAGCTTCGCCTTCTGGTGCGTGAGTCCGACCATGAAGCGCAGCGCGATGCTGCCCGGCCCTATCTTGCGCGCGTGGCCGAATCACGCCATCGGCAGCGTCCCAGCCCCGAGCCGCTGCACTGGAGCAGCACCGTGCGCATCGTCTCGGATCCGCCGATGAAACACCGCAACGACGACCGCGGCAGCTGGCTCGTTACCGGGCTGATCGGTGAACTGGAGTCCGCGCGCAGCAAGGCCTTGTTGATTTCGCCCTACTTCGTGCCGGGCAACGAGGGCCTGGACGGGCTCTCGGCAATGGCGTCGCGCGGCGTGCACGTGGGCATAGTGACCAACTCCCTTGCCGCCAACGACGTTGCGGCCGTGCACGGCGGCTACATGGGCTACCGCATGCCCCTGCTGAACGCCGGCGTGCACCTGTATGAGCTGAAGGCACAGGGCCAGGCGGGCGATGCAGGCCTGTTCGGCAGCAGCGGGGCCAGCCTGCACACCAAGGCCTTCCTGGTGGACGACCACCGTGGCTTTGTCGGTTCCTTCAACCTCGACCCGCGCTCGGCCTATCTCAACACCGAAATGGGGGTGCTGTTCGACGACCCCGTGCTGGGCGCGCAGCTGCGCGACGAGTACCTGCGCCTGGCCGACGCCAGGCACAGCTGGTGGCTGGCAGTGGACAACCGCGATCGGCTGCGCTGGCTGGAGCGTGAGCCTCCGCCGCGCTGGGTGGAGGACGAGCCAGGTGCTACGCGGCGCCAGCGCTGGCTGTCGCGGATCATCAGCTGGCTGCCGGTGGAATCGCAGCTGTAGCGCTCAGTGTGCCCTGGCCTCGCCTTCATGCGGGGCGTCGTCCAGTGTTTCCACGCTGCGACCATGCAGGCGCCGCCAGATCCAGCGCAACGCATGGGGCGGTGCCGACGGCAGCTGCTCCAGCAGGGCCAGCATGCGGCCCTGGGTGGCGTGGCCATGCCGGCACAGCAGGCTCGCCGCCGCCGCTGCGCTGCCCAGCCGCAGGCTGTCGGACAGAGGGCCCGAGGCGTCGGCCGCCAGGGTCTGGTGCACCGGGTCGGGCAGCTCCCAGGCGGCGGCCACCCGCTGTGCCAGCGGCAACGACCACTGCTGCAGCAGCTGCAGGGCCAGGGCCGGCTGCACGTCCTCGCCGCGCGCCTGGGCTTCCTGCAGCAGCTGGCGCATCACCAGCGCCGCACCGAGTCCCTGCACCAGGCCCAGCCACTGCGCAGCGAAGGCATCGCCGGAGTTCACGCTGCGTGCGTGGTCGGCAGCAGCACGCGATGCCAGCAGGGCGTGCTCCCAGGTGATCGTGCTGAACTGCGGGAACCGCTCGCACTGAACCTGCATCACCGGCTGCACCAGCACCGCACTGATGATCTGCCGCACGCCTTCCGTGCCGACCAGGGTCACCGCCCGCTGCAGGCTCTCGACCGGGCGTTCGTGCACCTTGTACGCGGGACTGTTGGCGATGCGTAGCAGGTTGCCCGTGAGTACCGGATCCTGGCCGATGATCGCCGCCATCACCCGTGCCGAGGCGGCATCATCGTTGACGGTCTGGATCAGCTGCGGCAGCAGCTGCGGCCGGCGCGGCAGCTGCCGCGTCGCCCAGTCGCGATCCTGCAGCGCGTCCGCCACCGCCTGTGCCAGTCCGGCGCTGGCGGCATCGACAGGGCCGGGCTCGCCCGCCAGTCGCGGGTACAGCGCCAGCGCGTGCAGGCCACGCTGCAGCTGCGCGGCGATCTCTCCCGGGGGCACTGGGTCTCCCTGCAGGCGGGCAGCCGCAGCGGCCACCGCCTGACGCGGCCCCGCCGACAGACGCGACGGCGCCGCGCCGGTCAGCGACGCAAGCCAGCCGCGTACCCTGCGTGCCCAGGCCAGCGTCACCGGCCGTGATCCTGTCGATGTCGTACTGCGCTCGCCATGGCCCGTCTCTGTCTCTTCACACGATCCGGCCACTGGCCATCGACGCAGCATCGGCCGCGCTTTCATCTTCTTTAACCCGCAGTGCCCGTCGACGTCGACGGCAGACACTCGGGGAATGGACTAGAATGACGCCGCGCGACCCGTCCCCCTGCACCGACGACGTCGCTTTTTTTGTTTTGGGACCCTACCGTTCACTGGTCGTTCGCTGCAGTTCGCCGCCGTTCGCACCATCGGAGACGCCATGCTATTCGAAACCCTCGCCACCACCGGCCACGAACAGGTGGTGTTCTGCCACAGCCATGACGCCGGCCTGAAGGCGATCATCGCCATCCACAACACCACCCTGGGCCCGGCCCTGGGCGGCGTGCGCATGCGTCCCTATGCCAGCACCGACGAAGCGCTGGCCGACGTGCTGCGGCTGAGCCGGACGATGACCTACAAGAATGCGCTGGCCGGCCTCAATGTCGGTGGCGGCAAGGCGGTGATCATCGGCGATCCGAAAGCGGACAAGACCGAAGTCCTGTTCCGCGCCTTCGGTCGCTATGTCGATTCGCTGGGTGGCCGCTACATCACCGCCGAAGACGTCGGTACCGACGTCAACGACATGGAGAACATCTACCTGGAAAGCCAGTTCGTGACCGGTGTCCACCAAGTGCATGGCGGCTCCGGAGATCCCGCACCGTTCACCGCCTACGGCGCGCTGCAGGCGTTGATGGCGTCGATGCGTTTCAAGTTCGGCCACGAGGAAGTGGGCAAGACCAGCATCGCAGTGCAGGGCCTGGGCCACATCGGCATGGAACTGGTCAAGCTGCTGCGCGACCGCGGCGCGAAGCTGTATGTCACCGACCTGGACGCGGCTCTGGTCGATCGCGCAGTCAGCGATTTCGGCGCCGAAGCAGTGAAGCCGGACGAGATCCACGAAGTGAATGCCGACGTCTTCGCGCCGTGCGCGCTGGAAGGCTCGATCAATGCCGACACCCTGCCGCGGATCAAGGCCAAGATCATCTGTGGCACCGCCAACAACCAGCTGTCCAGCCTGGAAATCGGCGATGAACTGCACGCGCGCGGCATCCTGTACGCACCCGATTACGCGGTCAATGCCGGTGGCGTGATGAACGTGTCGCTGGAGATCGATGGCTACAACCGCGAGCGCGCGATGCGCCTGATCCGCAGCATCTACCACAACCTGACACGCATCTTTGAACTGTCGCAGCGCGAGAACATCGCGCCGCAACGTGCGGCCGACCGAATCGCCGAGAGCCGCATCCTGTCGATCGGCAAGCTGAAGATGCCGCTGGGCCGCAGCACCCCGCGCCTGGGCAATCTGCGCGGCGGTTGACCGCCCCTGCCGGGCCTCGGCACGGCGCCCCTCCGGGCGCCGGCAACCCCATGATGGATCAGAACCCGGCGCTGTAACGCAGCGCCGCTTGCCGTGCGTCATCACCGCCGACACGCTGATCGATGCCCAGGCTCAGACGGCCACTCCGCCCCCACCACGACTCCAGCGCAAGCCCGAGCAGGGCGCTGCCACGCGGTGAGTCGGCACCGGGCAACGGTGCCCACGCGTCGACACCGACGAAGCTGGCCTGCCACTCCCCGGCGGCGCCCTGAAGGCGCTGCTGCCATTCGGCGTGCCCGCGCAGCGTCCAGCGTCCCCAGCCACGCTCGCCGCGCAGCCCCGCCAGCAGTTGACTGCGCTGCGCACGATTGGCTTCACCCCGCAGGCCGAAACCGAAGCCGCCGCGCTCGTTGAACGCCGCGGTATCCACCCGCGTGCCACTGGCACCGACATACGGTGTCAACGACGCGCCGACGGTGCCGAAGCGATAGCCGCTTTCGACACTGGCGCTGCTGAATCGACCGCCGTAGCGCGCGGAAACGCCGTAGGCACCTGCACCCAGCAGCAGCTGCCGGTCCAGTTCGCGGGTGAACCGCCCTGCGCCGAACTGCGCCAGTGCATAACCGCGCCCAACGCTCCAGCCGGCATACAGCTGCGCCTGCGCCTGGCGGTCCTGCCCGCGATCACCGTTGAAGGCACTGCCACCGTTGCTGCGTGTTTCACCGAACGCCATGCCCAGCAGGCCATGGCTGCCCAGCGGCACGTCCTGACCGGCCATCCAGCCCCGGCTGTCGGTGGCGCTGCCAGCGAAACTGCCCTGCCCTGCCTCGCCCAACGTGCTCTGCCAGGCACCGCGCAGCGCAGGCAGAGCCTGCACGCGATCGAAACGGGCGGCCACCGCGCGTCGCGACATGTCGATGCTGTCGAAGGTCGCCGCCTCGGCACGCGCGTGGGCCTTGCCGGACAGGCTCTCCAGCGTGGCCGCCAGGCCCGTGCTGCGCTGCAGGCCGGCCGCTGCACCACCGAATGGCGAATCCTGCAACGCGTGGTTGCCGTCCAGTTCGACGAACGCGCCTTCCAGCCGCGCCGCAGTTGTCTGCACACCGGCATCGAGCCCACGCGCAGCGGCGGTGACACTGATCCGGGTCAGGTTCAACCATGCGTTGTTGCTGTCATAGCCATAGCTGGTCTGCAGCAGGGCCAGCCCCTGCAGGCCACTGGATGTGGCCGCGGTGCTGAAGGTGCCGGTCAGGCCGGCTGCAGCATGGATCAGATCCTGCCGGGTACCGTCCTGCGGCACGTAGCCATCGACGAATCCGTGGACGTGCACGCCACCGTCCAGACGGGCGCTGCCGGTGACCTGCAGCGCGTTGGCCCCCAGCGCGATCATCAGCTGTGCGCCGGCCTGCTGAACGTAGTTGCCTTCGATGGTCGCCGTGGTGTTGGCAGTGGTCAGGAACACGCTGCTGCCGTTGGTCACATTGCCGACCACGCGGGGCGTGCCGCCATTGAACTGCAGGCCGCTGGATGATGGATCGGCCTGCGGCAGGATGCTCACGCCGGAACGGATCACGCCGCCGTCGCGCAGCGACAGCACACCGCCTTCGATGCGGGTGGCACCGCTGTAGCTGCTGTTGCCGGTCAACGCCAGCACGCCGGCGCCCTGCTTGACCAGGCCGCCACTGCCGACGATGTCGTTGCTCCAGACCGAACCGGTGGATGCTGCGTCGACATTGGCAATCACGTCGCCCCAGTCGAATCGTCCCGGCCCGTTGATGGCCCTGCCGATGTCGAGCAGCCCGTAGCCGAACACCGGGTCCACGCCGGCGGCGCCGATGTCCTTGGCCGTGCCGAGCAGGGTCTGCCGTACCAGGTTGTTGTCGAAGTACGGATACCGCTCCCACACCAGCGCGGCCGCGCCCGACACCAGAGGTGCGGCGAAGGACGTGCCGTAGTTCCAGAAGTAGCTGGTGCCCGCGTCATCCGGATAGACCGCGCTGCCCGGCGCCGCCAGACAGTAGCGCGCCGCCTGGCCGCAGGCATTGGCGTAACCGGCCAGCGTGTCCGGCGCGTAGGGATCGACGGCCGTGGCCACCAGCCAGCCGCGCTCCAGATCCGCAGCCGGTCGCGAGCCTGCCACGCCCGCCTGGCCCGGCAACGCCGCCAGGCTGCTGGGCTCGCTGCGCGCGTCGTTGCCCGCGGCGAACACCACCAGCCCGCCGTGATTGATGACGAAAGGCCGGTACTCGCCGGCGACCTGGGCGGTGGTGGGCAGGTCGGTCCAGTACAGACCGCCCCAGGAATTGTTCATCACCTTGACGTTGTAGCTGATCAGGTCGCGGTGCACCTGGGCCACTCCGAGGGTGCCGCTGAACGAATTGCCCTGGCCGCTGCCGTCGTCTGCCGGCGGCTTGTCGGAGATGATCCGCGCCGACACGATTTGCGCACCGGGCGCGATGCCGCCGGGCCAGCGCCCGACCGCTGCGCCCGCGGCCAGGCTGGCGACGGCAGTGCCATGGCCGACCACATCGTCCACGCCCAGATTGTTGCGGGCAGGGTCGATGTAGGTGAGGTTGGCCACTACCCGCCCGTTCAGCGCGGCGGCCGCGCGCTGCACGCCCGAATCGACGATGCCGATGCGCACGCCCCTGCCGGTGGCACCGGTGGCCTGCGCGGCACCCGCATGGGTGACCGACAGGTGCGCATCGAAGGCCGGCTCCAGCGGTTTGGGCGGGGGCGGCGTGGTCGGCGGCGGCGGTGCAGGCGGCGGCGTGGTGGGCGGCGGGTCAACGCGCACGTTGCCACCGCCACCTCCGCCCCCACACGCCGTCAGCGCCATCGCCAGCGCCGCTGCCAGGACCGACCGTGCCATCGTCGTGCGTTCCATCGATTCCATCCCATGAACGTTGGCCCGCCTTCATCCCGGCGGGCATGCGGCGCCATCCAGCGGCAGCCATCCCCGACCCTCTATACTTGGGCCGACCCCCACGCAGTCTGCCGGGAAACCGGAGCGCATCCAACGCCCCCGGTCTCCTTTCCGAACATTGCTTACGCATCAACGAGATTGCCATGTCCAACATCGTCATCGCCGCCGCCAAACGCACCGCCATCGGCTCCTTCCTCGGCCAGTTCAACGGTGTGCCGACCCCGACCCTCGGCGCGGCCGCCATCGCCGCAGCGCTGGAGCAGTCCGGTGTCCCGGCCAGCGACGTTTCCGAAGTCCTGATGGGCTGCGTGCTGCCGGCCAACCTTGGCCAGGCGCCCGCCCGCCAGGCCGCGATCGCCGCCGGCATCCCGCTGTCCGTCGGTGCCAGCACCCTCAACAAGGTGTGCGGCTCGGGCATGAAGACCATCATGCTCGGGCATGACCTGATCAAAGCCGGTTCGGCCAAGGTCGTGGTTGCCGGCGGCATGGAGTCGATGTCCAACGCGCCGCACCTGCTGCCCAACTCGCGCACCGGCAACCGCTTCGGCAACTTCCAGGCAGTGGACCACATGGCCCACGATGGCCTGGTCAACGCCTACGACGGCAAGGCCATGGGTGAATTCGCCGAGTGCGCCGTGGACAAGTACCAGTTCAGCCGCGAGGAGCAGGACGCCTACGCCATCGAATCGGTCAAGCGCGCGCAGGCGGCGCAGGCCAACGGTGCGTTCGCCGACGAGATCGTCGCGGTGAAGGTGGCCACCCGCAAGGGTGAGGTCGAGGTCGACACCGATGAACAGCCCGGCCGCTCGGACATCGCCAAGATTCCGACCCTGCGCCCGGCGTTCAAGAAGGACGGCAGCGTGACCGCTGCCAGCTCGTCCAGCATTTCCGACGGCGCCGCCGCCGTGGTGCTGCTGACCGAGGAAGACGCCAAGGCCCGCGGCATCACCCCGCTGGCACGCATCGTCGGCCACGCCACGCATTCGCAGGAGCCGGAGTGGTTCACCACCGCACCGATCGGCGCCATCCACGCATTGCTGCAGAAGACCGGCTGGTCGCTGGACCAGGTGGATCTGTTCGAAATCAACGAAGCCTTCGCCGTGGTGGCGATGGCCCCGATGCGCGAACTGGGCATTCCCCATGACAAGCTCAACGTGAATGGTGGGGCCTGCGCATTGGGGCATCCGATCGGCGCATCCGGGGCACGCCTGGTGGTGACCCTGGTCAACGCCCTGCGCACGCGCGGTGGCAAGCGCGGCATTGCCACCCTGTGCATCGGTGGTGGCGAGGCGACCGCAATTGCCATCGAATTGATTTAAAAAGGTTTAACTGCGATTTCGCAAAAATGAATGCGGGATCGCTTGACAGCCAAACGTGGCTTGTCATCATGTTGTCGGCGCGCAGTTGCGCGTTGCCTAATCTAACGACGAGGATTCACACAATGAGCATCAACAAGCTGCTGGTCGCGATGTCCCTGGCTCTGGCCCTGGCCGCCTGCTCGAAGCAGGAAGCTGCCCAGGACGCCGCTGCTTCGGCCAACGAAGCCGCCACCGAAGCCCAGGCTGCTGCCGATCAGGCCGCCGCTGCTGGCGCCCAGACCGCCGACGCTGCCCAGCAGGCCGCCGACACCGCCGCCACCGCTGCTGACGCTTCGGCTGACGCCGCTGCCCAGGCTGCTGGCGCCGCTACCGACGCTGCTGCTGAACAGGCCAAGGACGCTGCCAAGGCTGCCGAAGGCACCGCCGAGCAGGCCAAGGACGCTGCTGAAGAAGCCAAGAAGTAATAACTTCTTTCTTCACGCTGTTCTGGAAAAGCCGCTGGTTCGCCAGCGGCTTTTTCTTTGCATCGCGTTCCGCGACCCCGCCTTCACAAGGGCGTGAATAGGCTGGCGTCCCCATCCATTGCCGCAGTGCACTACCGGAGACCGCCATGAAGATCCGCTCGCTGACCCTGTCCCTGCTGGCCGCTTCGCTGCTGATCGGCCTGGCCGCCTGCAAGGGGCCGGAAGCCGAACAGGCCCGCCAGGATGCGCGGCAGGCTGCCGACAGCGCAGGCGCCGCCGCCCGTGACGCAGTCGACCAGGCCGCCGCAGCTACCCGCGAGGCCGCCGACAAGACGGCAGCTGCATCCGAGCAGGCGGCGGCCGATACCCAGCAGGCGCTGGACAAGGCGGCCGACGCTACCGCCAATGCTGCTGACCAGGCCAAGGTCGCCGCCACCGACGCCGCTGCACACGCCAGCGATGCGACCGCGGACGCCGCACAGAAGGTCGCCGACAAGGCGCGTGATGTCGCAAATGACGCGAAGGCGAACGCGGCCAAGGAAGAAG
>NZ_JBWJPF010000039.1:0-18265 GCF_056393265.1 Stenotrophomonas sp. Steno-C15 | reverse complement strand
ACCGGTGCACCATTTACGCATGGCGTGGCTTTACTGGCGGCGCACCGACTGCACGACCGACAGGCGGCGCAGGCGCCGCATGACCTCGGCCAGGTGGTTGCGGTCGCGCACCTGGATGTTGAACGCCAGCACGGCAGCGTTGAAGTCGCGATCCAGATAATCCACGCGCTCGATGTTGGACTGGCTCTGCGCGATCGCGGCGGCAAGCTGGGCCAGCACGCCGGTACCGTTCTCCACCTCCACCACCAGCGAGGTGTCGTAGTCACCGGAAACGGTGGTATCCCAGCCGATCAGCACCCAGCGCTCGGGCGACTTGCGCAGCTCGGCCAGGTTCGGGCAGTCCATGCGATGCACCACGATGCCCTTGCCGGCGGTGTGGTAGCCCATGATGTCGTCGCCGGGAATCGGCTGGCAGCAGCCCGCGAAGGTGACCACGCCGCGCTCGCTGCCATTGATCAGGATCTTCTCCTGCGAGTGGTGGCGCGAATGCGGGCCGCCACGCAGTTCCGCATAGGCCATCAGCGCCTGCGCGGCCTGGGTCGGCATCCAGTTGCCGAGCGCGACTTCGGCCAGCAGCGCCTCCAGGCGCGGGAAACGGTGTTCGGCCAGGAATGCATCCAGGCGCCCCTTCGGCAGCCGCTCCAGCGAGGAATCCATCGCCTCCAGCGCACGGTCAAGCATGCGGTGGCCCAGCTGCACGGCGTCCTCGTGCTCCAGCTGCTTGAGCTGGTGGCGGATCGCGGTGCGTGCCTTGCTGGTGACCACGAACTCCAGCCACTGCGGTTTGGGCGTGGCCGAACGCGCGGTGATGATCTCCACCGACTGCCCGGAGACCAGCTTGGTGCGCAACGGCACCAGCTTCTTGTCCACGCGCGAGGCCACCGCCATGTTGCCGACATCGGTATGCACGGCGTAAGCGAAATCGAGCGCGGTGGAATTGCGCGGCAGGGCCAGGATCTTCCCCTTCGGCGTGAACAGGTAGACCTCGTCCGGGAACAGGTCGACCTTCACGTTGTCGAGGAATTCCAGCGAGGAGCCGGCCGCGCGCTGCGAATCGATCAACTCGACGATCCACGCGTGGGCACGGCTCTGCGCGCTGTTGGGCGAATCGCCACCGAACTTGTAGGTCCAGTGTGCGGCCACGCCTCGCTCGGCAATCAGGTCCATTTCCTCGGTACGGATCTGCACCTCGATCGGCGAGCCATACGGTCCGAACAGCACGGTGTGCAGCGACTGGTAGCCGTTGGCCTTGGGAATGGCGATGAAGTCACGGAAGCGGCCGTCCAGCGGCTTGAACGTGGCATGCACCGAGCCCAGTGCGTGATAGCAGGTGGGCACGCTGCGCACGACCAGGCGGAACCCGAACACGTCCATCACCTGGTCGAAGCTCTTGTTCTCGTCGCGCATCTTGTTGTAGATGCTCCACGGCGTCTTGATGCGGCTGACCAGGCGGTGTTCGATGCCCTCCTTCGCCAGTCGCTGCGAGAGCTGCACTTCCACCTGCGCCATCGCCTCGCGGCGCACCACCGGCTGGCTGCGGATGTGCTTTTCCAGGATCGCGTGGCGCCACGGATACAACGCCTTGAAGCCCAGGTTCTGCAGCTCGCTCTTGACCAGGCTCATGCCCAGTCGCTGCGCGATCGGCGCGTAGATCTCCAGCGTCTCGCGGGCGATGCGGCTCCTCGCTTCGCGGCTCTGGGCGCCCAGCGTACGCATGTTGTGCAGGCGGTCGGCCAGCTTGATCATGATCACGCGCAGGTCGCGCGACATCGCCAGCAGCATCTTGCGGAAGCTCTCCGCGGCAGCTTCCTGGCGGTCCCGGAACTTCAGCTTGTCCAGCTTGGTCACGCCATCGACGAGTTCGGCAACCGGCTCGCCGAACTCGGCGGCCAGCGCCTCGCGGGTCAGCGGCGTGTCCTCGATGGTGTCGTGCAGGATCGCGGCGATCAGCGCTTCGACATCCAGGCCGAGCTCGGCCAGCACCTGCGCAACCGCCACAGGATGGGTGATGTAGGGCTCGCCCGACTTGCGTGTCTGCCCAGCGTGCGCAGCGGCCCCGACTTCCCAGGCACGGCGCAGCAGCGGCAGCTGCTCCGGCGGCAGGTAATGGGCGGCGCGTTCAAGCTGGAGGACGTAGTCGGGTACGGCGGCAGTGGGGGCTGCGGCGACCTTGGCAGTGGGGCCTGGGTTCATGCCCGAAGCCTATTCCAGCGCGACGTTTACGGCAAATCCTGAATGCGAAACAGCCCGCACGGGGCGGGCTGTTCGGCGTGTCCAGCGATGACGTTGATCGATGCGATCAATCGTCGTTCTTGGACATGTCTTCGTCGGCGACCACTTCCGCGGCGGCCCACTCCAGCGCTTCGCGCTCGGCGCGCTCACGCTCGGCCTTCTCGACTTCGTCGATCAGCGCGTTGTCGATCTTGCGGGCAGCGATCTCGCGCAGCGCCAGCACGGTCGGCTTGTCCTCGGTCTCGCTGTTGTCCAGCGTGGCCTGCACGCCATTGGCGAGCTGGCGGGCACGCTTGGAGGCCATCATGACCAGCTCGAAACGGTTGTTAACGACTTCCAGGCAATCTTCTACGGTGATGCGGGCCATACGGGCTCCCGGCGACCGGTCGGCCGCTCAGTCGAATGAGGGAAAGGGGACGGAGTGTACCGGCAGGGGCTGGACAAAATCAAGCCAACCCTCACCCGATTCTTTTGGAATCAGTCAGTTGCGCCCGGATCAGGGGTCAACAGGGCCTGGATCAGCCCGGCGTGGCGGACCTTCTGGGCCTCGCGGCGCAGGCGGCTGGCGGTGAAGATCGCGCACAGCTCGTCCACGGCGGTGTCGAACACCTCGTTGACGATGACGTAGTCGAACTCATTGAAGTGCAGCATCTCGTCGCGGGCGGCGCCCAGGCGCTGGGCGATCACCGCCTCGCTGTCCTGCCCACGCTTGCGCATGCGGTCCTGCAGGGCCTGCTTGGACGGCGGCAGGATGAACACGGTGACCGTGCCCGGTACCAGCTGCCGGACCTGCTGCGCGCCCTGCCAGTCGATCTCCAGCAGCACATCCTGGCCGGCCGCCAGCTGCGGTTCCACCGACTGCCGCGCCGTGCCCTTCCAGTCTCCGTGCACCCATGCATGCTCGAAGAAGTCGCCCGCAGCAATCATCTGCTCGAACTTCTCTGCGGTGACGAAGTGATAGTGCTCACCGTTCACTTCACCCGGTCGCATGGCCCGCGAAGTGAAGGAGATCGACAGGGCGATCTGCGGGTCGCGGGCCAGCGTCGCGTTGACGATGCTGCTCTTGCCGGCGCCTGAAGGGGCGGCAACGATGTACAGCGTGCCGCGCGCGATGGTGGCCGACGGGGTGGACGGGGCGCTCATGCACGGAACCCAACTGGTTGATTTCGCAAAATTTTTCCTCGATGTTCCAGACGTGGCGCGGAGGATCGCGCCAGGACGGCGGGGACTGCGCGGAACATCCTGGAACCAGGCCCGGCAGACGGCTCCCCGGGGTGCGGGCACGCAACTTTACCAGAGCGGCCCCTCCCCGCGCCCGGCCACACCCGGCCGGCCTTGTGCCACATGGGCATGCGGGGGGCTGTGCTATAACCGGCGCATTGCGGTCGTTCCCGGAAAGACGCTCGCGGCATGCTGGCGGTTCTCCCCTTCGACGGCCGTACCCACCGACAGCCCGGAGGCCTGCACGCCTCCCCGCCATCCAAGGAGAACGGCATGCCCTCGATGAGTCGCCGCCAGTTCCTGAAGGTCACCGGGACAACCCTGGTGGGCTCCAGCCTGGCCCTGATGGGCTTCGCGCCCGGCATCGCGCTCGCGGAGGTGCGGCAGTACAAGCTGACCCGCGCCACCGAGACCCGCAACACCTGTACGTACTGTTCGGTGGCCTGCGGGATCCTGATGTACAGCCTCGGCGATGGCGCCAAGAACGCCGAGCCGAGCATCTTCCACATCGAGGGCGACCCGGACCATCCGGTCAACCGCGGCACGCTGTGCCCGAAGGGCGCCGGCCTGGCCGACATCATCCACAGCAAATCGCGCCTGCTCTACCCGGAATACCGGGCACCGGGTACGAACGAGTGGAAGCGCCTGAGCTGGGACGACGCTCTGGACCGCATCGCGCGGCTGATGAAGGAAGACCGCGACGCCAACTTCGTGCAGAAGAACGAGGCGGGGCAGACGGTCAACCGCTGGCTGACCACGGGCATGCTGGCGGCCTCGGCCACCAGCAATGAAACCGCGGTATTGACCCACAAGGTCGTCCGCTCGCTTGGAATGCTCGCATTCGACAACCAGGCACGTGTCTGACACGGCCCGACGGTGGCAGGTCTTGCCCCGACGCTAGGCCGAGGTGCGATGACGAATCACTGGGTCGACATCAAGAATGCCGACCTGATCCTGATCATGGGTGGCAATGCCGCCGAGGCACACCCGTGCGGGTTCAAATGGGTGACCGAGGCCAAGGCACACAACAAGGCCCGCCTGATCGTCATCGATCCACGCTTCAACCGCTCGGCCGCGGTGGCCGATGTCTACGCGCCGATCCGCACCGGCACGGACATCGTGTTCCTGGGCGGCCTGATCAACTACCTGCTGGCCGAGGACCGCATCCAGCACGAGTACGTGCTGAACTACACCGACATGTCGTTCCTGGTGAAGGACGAATTCGCCTTCACCGACGGCCTGTACTCGGGCTATGACCCGCAGAAGCGCAGCTACGACCGCTCCAGCTGGGACTACCTGTATGGCGACGACGGTTACGTACGCAGCGACCCGACCCTGAAGGACCCGCGCTGCGTCTACAACCTGCTCAAGCAGCACTACGCACGCTATACCGTGGAGATGGTCGAACGCATCTGCGGTACGCCCGCCGACAGCATCCGCCAGATCTGGGACATGATCGCGTCCACCGCCGGCAAGGACAAGGCGATGACCATCCTGTACGCGCTGGGCTGGACGCAGCACTCCGTCGGTGCGCAGAACGTGCGCGCCGGCACGATGGTGCAGCTGCTGCTGGGCAACATCGGCGTGGCCGGCGGCGGCATGAACGCCCTGCGTGGGCATTCCAACATCCAGGGCCTGACCGACATCGGCCTGATGTCCGACCTGCTGCCGGGCTACCTGACACTGCCCAGGCAGGACGAGCAGGACTACAACGCCTACATCGCCAAGCGCACGCAGAAGCCGCTGCGCGCCAACCAGATGTCGTTCTGGCAGAACTACCCGAAGTTCCATGTCAGTCTGATGAAGTCGTGGTGGGGCGATGCCGCCACCGCCGACAACAACTGGTGCTTCGATCACCTGCCCAAGCTCGACAAGCCCTACGACATGCTGCAGGCCTACGAGCTGATGAACGAAGGCAGGATCCATGGCTACATCTGCCAGGGCTTCAACCCGCTGGCCTCGGCACCGAACAAGGGCAAGCTGATCAGCGCGTTCTCCAAGCTGAAGTTCATGGTCAGCATGGACCCGCTGGAAACCGAAACGATCGCCTTCTGGCAGAACCATGGCGCACTGAACGACGTCGACCCGAGCACCATCCAGACCGAAGTGTTCCGCCTGCCGACCACCTCGTTCGCCGAGGAGAACGGCGCGGTGGTGAACTCCTCGCGCTGGCTGCAATGGCACTGGAAGGGCGCCAACGCACCGGGCGAAGCGCGCAGCGACATCGAGATCATGTCCGAGCTGTTCCACCGCATCAAGGCGCTGTACGAGAAGGACGGCGGCGCGTGGTGGGAGCCGGTGCGCGACCTCGCCTGGAATTACGCCGACCCGAAACTGCCGACGCCGGAAGAACTGGCGATGGAGTACAACGGCAAGGCACTGGTGGACGTGTTCGATCCGAAGGACCCGACCCGGCTGGTGCGCAAGGCCGGCGAACAGCTGGCCGCGTTCGGCGACCTGCGCGACGACGGCAGCACGTCTTCCGGCTGCTGGATCTACATCGGTGCGTGGGGGCCGACCGGCAACATGATGGCACGGCGCGACAACAGCGATCCCACCGGTATCGGCAACACGCTGGGCTGGGCCTGGGCGTGGCCCGCCAACCGCCGCGTGATGTACAACCGCGCCTCGTGCGACGTCGCCGGGCAGCCGTTCGATCCGCGACGCACCCTGCTCGCCTGGAACGGCAGGAACTGGGGCAACATCGACGTGCCCGACTTCAAGGCCGATGAAGACCCGGCCGGCGGGATGGGCCCGTTCATCATGAACCCCGAGGGCATCGCCCGCTTCTTCGCCAAGGCCGGCATGGCCGAAGGCCCGTTCCCGGAACACTACGAGCCCTTCGACACGCCGTTGCGCAGCAACCCGCTGAGCCCGGGCCAGGCGCTGACGCTGAACAATCCGGCCGCGCGCGTGTTCGACAGCGACCGCGCGCAGATCGGCTCGCCGGACGAGTTCCCGCATGTGGCCACCACCTACCGGCTGACCGAGCATTTCCACTTCTGGACCAAGCACGGCAAGCTCAACGCCATCATCCAGCCGGAGCAGTTCGTCGAGATCGGCGCAGCCCTGGCCGACGAGCTGGGCATCGGCAACGGCAGTCGCGTGCGGGTCAGCTCCAAGCGTGGGCACATCGAAGCCGTAGCGATGGTGACCAAGCGCATCAAGGCACTGCAGATCGATGGCAGGACGGTGCACCAGGTGGGCGTGCCGATCCACTGGGGCTTCCTGGGTGCTGCCAAGCCCGGTTACATCGCCAATACGCTGACCAACGCCATCGGTGACGGCAATTCGCAGACGCCTGAATCGAAGTGCATCCTGGTCAAGGTCGAGAAGGTGTAGGAGACACGCCATGTCACTGCAATCGCTGGACATCATCCGCCGCTCGGCCACCACCACGCCCTCGCCGCAGGCGCGCGGCGCCCACACCGGGCAGGTCGCCAAACTGATCGACGTGAGCAAGTGCATCGGCTGCAAGGCCTGCCAGGTCGCCTGCATGGAGTGGAACGACCTGCGCGACGAGGTCGGCAGCTGCGTCGGCAGCTATGACAACCCGCCGGACCTGAGCGACCAGTCGTGGACGGTCATGAAGTTCCGCGAGTACGAGGACGAGAAGGGCAAGCTGGAGTGGCTGATCCGCAAGGAGGGCTGCATGCACTGCAGCGACCCGGGCTGCCTGAAAGCCTGCCCGTCGCCGGGCGCGATCATCCAGTACGCCAACGGCATCGTCGATTTCCAGGAGGAGAACTGCATCGGCTGCGGCTACTGCGTGACCGGCTGCCCGTTCGACGTGCCGCGGATCTCCAAGAAGGACCACAAGGCCTACAAGTGCACGCTGTGCTCGGACCGCGTGGCCGTGGGCCAGGAGCCGGCGTGCGTGAAGACCTGCCCGACCGGGGCGATCACGTTCGGCAGCAAGCAGGCGATGACCGAGCATGCCGCCGGCCGCGTCGAGGACCTGAAGTCACGCGGCTACGAGAATGCCGGGTTGTACGACCCGCAGGGCGTCGGTGGCACCCACGTGATGTACGTGCTGCAGCACGTGGACAAGCCGGAGCTGTACGCCGACCTGCCCAAGGACCCGCGCATCAGCCCCATGGTCGAGGTCTGGAAGGGGGTGGCCAAGCCGCTGGGCGTGCTGGCAATCGCCGCGACAGCCTTCGTGGGCTTCCTGCACTACATCGGCATCGGCCGCAACACGGTCAACGATGAGGAGGAAGAGCAGGCCGAGCACGAAGCAAAGAAGATCGAAGAGGAGCAGCGGCCATGAAGTACGCCCCGCACCCCCGCCAGATCGTGCGCTACCGCGCTCCGACCCGCATCAACCACTGGATCGTGGCGATCTGCTTCGTGCTGACCGCGCTGTCCGGCCTGGCCCTGTTCCACCCTGCGCTGTTCCCGTTGACGGCGCTGTTCGGTGGGGGGCCGTGGACACGCATCCTGCATCCCTTCGTCGGCCTGGCCATGGTGGTGGGCTTCGCCCTGCTCGCCTTCCGCATGTGGCGTGACAACCTGCCTACCGCCGACGACCGCGCGTGGCTGCGCGGCATGCGCGAAGTGCTGCGCAACGAGGATGAGACACTGCCACCGGTTGGCCGCTTCAACGCCGGCCAGAAACTGCTGTTCTGGGCGATCATCGGCTGCCTTTCAGCGTTGCTGCTGACCGGCTTCGTGATCTGGCGGCAGTATTTCAGCCATCTGTTCCCGATCGGCGTGATCCGTTTTTCGGTGCTGGTGCACGCACTGTTTGGCTGGGTACTGGTATGCGCCATCGTGGTGCACATCTATGCCGCGATCTGGATCAAGGGTTCGGTGCGCGCGATGACCCAGGGCAAGGTGACCTATGGGTGGGCCTACAAGCACCATCGGCAGTGGTTCAGGGACATCCTGCGCGGGCGGCGCGGAGAGGGGTAACGGCAGGGCCTGCGGCCCTGCACCCGCCGGATCAACGTCAACGTCAACGTCAAAAGCAGGTTGCCGCCGGATGGCGGGGTGGGTCCCGCTGCTGTTGGTGGGTGTCGACCTTGGTCGACACGATGAACACGGCAACAACCGATGGGGTCAGATCCGTTTTCCTTTGGAAAACGGATCTGACCCCGACCTTTCAGGTGGCCGGCAGCACGCTGGACGCCAGCGTCGACAACGGCGAGGATGGAGGCTGGTTCTTCCGGCTGGCCCCGCATGGCGCAACGCATCCTTGAACCCGGTGAGATCGAGACGCTGGCCTCGCGCGATGTCCCGCGCATCATCCTGCCGGATATCGCCTCGCTGTTCGGCGGACGCGCGGACCGGTTGCGCAGCCTGGCCGGACGCAGTGCCATCGGTGGCTACCTGCAGCTGCTGGCAGCACTGGCCGATGCACAACAGGCGCTGCTGGACGAACTGACGCCGCAGCAACGCGAGGCGCTGCAGGCGCAGGCCCGCGCGCAGCAGTCGAGCGCGGCGGCCCGCGCCGGCATGCCATTGCGGCCCGCCAACACGCTTCAGCTCGATGGCCGATGGCGCGACTGGTTGCGCGCGCTGTGCCGGCACTGCGCCGATGAAGCCGGGCTGCCTGTGGAGACCCGACAGGAACTGCAACGGGTTGCCGCGGCCGCTGACACCTGGCTGGATGCACAGGCGCATGCGGTGCTTGAGCGCGACGACGCACCGTCGGTGGACGCGGTCGCTGCCCTGCTGGTGATGAACGCGCTGCAGGTGTACTGGGCCGTACTCGCGGCCAGCTTCCGCCCCACCGACCTGAAACCGCTTGCCGATGCACCCGGGCTGTGCCCGCTGTGCGGCTCGTTGCCGGTGGCCAGTGTGGTGCAGGCGCGCCCACCCTACGCCTCCTACCGCTATCTGTCGTGCTCGCTGTGCGCCTGCCAGTGGCACTACGTGCGCGTGCAGTGCAGCCAATGCGGCGCGGCCGGCAAGGACATCGCCTATCGCGCGCTGGCCGAGGTCGACGGCGATGCAGGCGATGTGGTGCGTGAAGGCACGATCCGCGCCGAGACCTGCGATCACTGCCACAGCTACCGCAAGATTCTGTATCTGGAGAAGGATCCGGCGCTGGAGCCGGTCGCCGACGACCTCGGCACGCTGGCGCTGGATCTGTTGCTGGGCGAGGAAGGCTACATGCGCGCCAGCCAGAATCCGCTGCTCTGGCAGTCCGACGGCGACTGAACCGATGCCTCGCGTGCACGCCCCCACCGCCCCGGCCAGCGCCCTGCCCTCGCTGGACCGCCTGCTGCGCCTGCCGGCGTTGTCGACGCTGATCAGGGACCACGGCCGCAGCCGCATCGCCCATCTGCTGCGCGAGCACGTGCAGGGGTTGCGCGAGCGCAGCGGCTGCGGCCAGCTGTCACCGGAACAGCTGCAGCGGGCCGTCGCGGAACCCGGCGTGGTCGCGGCCCTGCAGTCGGCGCTGGCAGCCGATGCACGCCTGGATCTGCAGCCGGTATTCAACCTCACCGGCACGGTGCTGCATACGAATCTCGGCCGCGCGCTGTTGCCGGACGCCGCGGTACGCGCAGTGACCCGCGCGATGACGGCGCCGGTGGATCTGGAATTCGACATCGCCCTGGGCCGTCGAGGCGACCGCGATGCGCGCGTGCGGGCACTGGTCTGCGAACTGACCGGCGCCGAAGCAGCGACCGTGGTCAACAACAACGCAGCAGCAGTCCTGTTGCTGCTCAACAGCCTGGCCAATCGCCGCGAGGTAGTCGTGTCGCGGGGCGAACTGGTGGAAATCGGCGGCGCCTTCCGCATTCCCGATGTAATGCGCAGCGCCGGTGCGCGGCTGCGCGAAGTGGGCACCACCAACCGCACCCATCCGGCCGACTTCGACAGCGCCATCGGCACGCGCACCGCGCTGCTGATGGAAGTGCACGCCAGCAACTACGCCATCACCGGCTTCACCGCCAAGGTCGATACTGCACGGATGGCATCGATCGCGCACGGGCACGGGCTGCCACTGGCGGTGGACCTTGGCAGTGGCAGCCTGTGCGACCTGTCTGCCCACGGTCTACCGCGCGAACCTACAGTGCAGGAAACGCTGGCGGGGGGCGCCGACCTCGTCTCGTTCAGCGGCGACAAGCTGCTCGGTGGACCGCAGGCCGGGATCATTGCCGGCCGCGCCGACCTCATCGCACGCATCAACCGCAATCCGCTCAAGCGCGCCCTTCGTATGGACAAGATGGGCCTGGCCGCGCTGGAAGCGGTACTGGCGCTGTACCGCGAACCGGAACTGCTGCCGCAGCGGCTGCCGACCCTGCGCACGCTGTCCCGCGAACAGGGAGACATCCATGCGCAGGCACAGCGCCTGCTGCCTTCCGTGCAGCATGCGCTGGCCGCGCATTACGCGGTTGAAGCGGTGCCGATGTACAGCCAGGTCGGCAGTGGCGCGCAGCCACAGGCGCAACTGGCCAGCGCCGGCCTGCGCATCCGCGTCGCTGCAGCTGCCGGGTTGGACCGTCTGGCCAAGCGCCTGCGCGGCCTGCCACGGCCGGTGCTCGGGCGCATTGCCGAGGATGCGCTGTGGCTTGACCTGCGCGGGCTTGAGTACGGGGATGAGGCTGCTTTCCTCGCCCAGTGGAGCGCGCTGCAGGCATGATCGTCGGTACCGCCGGGCATATCGACCATGGCAAGACCAGCCTGGTGCGGGCACTGACCGGCATCGAAACCGATCGCCTGCAGGAAGAGCGCGCGCGCGGCATCTCCATAGAACTGGGGTATGCCTATGTGCCGGTGGAGGCCGCACGCGGAGAGGGGCCTCCGGCGATGCTGGGCTTCGTCGATGTGCCGGGTCACGAGCGCTTCGTGCACACGATGGTGGCCGGTGCCACCGGCATCGATGTGGCGCTGCTGGTGATCGCCGCCGATGACGGCGTGATGCCGCAGACCCGTGAGCATCTGTCGATCCTGCAGCTGCTGGGTGTGGACCGCGCTGCAGTGGCATTGACCAAGATCGACCGTGTGGATGCGGCGCGCATTGCCGAGGCCGAAGCGGAGATCGTTGCCCTGCTGGCCGGCACACCGCTGCAGGGGTCTGCAGTATTCGCCTGCAACAGCACCGACAGCGCGGATGCCGGCATCCATGCGCTGCGCGCCCACCTGCATGCGTGGGCCGCCGCTAACGACAGCCGCCGGACGGCCCAGCGCCGCAGCGAGCTGTTCCGCATGCCGGTGGATCGCGTGTTCTCGCTGGCCGGTCACGGCACACTGGTCACCGGCGCGGTACAGGGCGGCGTGGCCGCGGTCGGCGCGCATCTGCAGTTGATGCCGACCGCCATCGACGTGCGCATCCGCAGCATCCATGCGCAGAACCAGGCCAGTGGACAGGCTGCCGCGGGACAGCGCTGTGCCCTGAACCTGGCCGCCATCGCCCGCGACGGCATCACCCGCGGCGACTGGATCGCCGATCCGCGCGCGCTGCAGGCCACCACCCGCGTCGACGTACGCCTTCGCCTTGCCGCACAGGTGCGGCCCCTGCGCGACTGGACACCGCTGCACATCCACTGGGGCACGATGCACCGGCAGGCCCATGTGGTGCTGCTGGAGGATGAAGACAGTGGCAACGGCCAGCTGGTGCAGCTGGTGTTCGATGCCCCGGTCTGCGCGATGTGCGGCGACCGCTTCATCGCCCGCGATTCGGCTGCAGCGCATACGCTGGGCGGCGGCACCGTGCTCGATCCCGATCCACCGCAACGACGTCGGCGCAGCCCGGCACGCCGGGCGTGGTTGGCAGCCCTGGAGCAGCTGGCCGCAGGCACGGGAATCGGCCCGCTGCTGCAGCAGGCACCGGCCGGCATCGCGCTGGCCGCACTGCAACGCTACTGCCGGCGTGAGGCCGCACAGATCGATCTCCCTGCAGATGCCCGGCGCATCGCCACCCGCGAGGACACGGTGATCATCCTCACCTCGCACTGGCAGGCGCTGCGCGAACAGGTGATCCGCTCGCTGCATGACTGGCACGAGCGACGGCCGGACGAGCCCGGTGTCGACAGCGGGCGCCTGCAGCGCAGCACCCTGCCCGCGCTCTCGACCAGTCTCTGGAACGCGCTGCTGCAGGACCTGTTCGACGATTGCGCGTTGCAGCGCGTGGGCGCGTGGTGGCGGCTGCCAGGCCACGACCATGCGCCGCCGGAACGCGAGCGCGCGCTTCTCGAACGCGTGCTCCCGCGTCTGGATGCCGGTGGTTTCGATCCGCCCTGGGTGCGCACGCTTGCGGCCGATCTCGGCTTCGCCGAGGAGGAGATGCGTGCGGTCCTGCGTCGCGCCGCAGCGCGCGGCGAGCTGTTCCAGGTGGTGCCGGACCTGTTCTACGCACCGGCCCGCATCGACGCGCTGGCGGCAACGGTCGCCCGGCTGTCACAGGCAACCGGCATGGTGGATGCTGCAGCATTCCGCGATGCCATCGGCCTGGGCCGCAAGCGCAGCATCCAGATCTTGGAGTTCTTCAATCGCGTTGGCTACACTCGACGCGTCGGTGACCAGCATCGGCCGCGCGGCGACCTGCAATGGAACACCGCCCACGGTTGACTGCACCGGTACCGCCGTACCTTCGGAAGGCATGCGCATCCGGGCATGCGGCTGGGCTTCAAACCCAGCAGGGGGCGTCGATCGCTCCCTGGTAGGTTCGACTCCTGCTGCCTTCCGCCATTCGTGTTCCTGCAGGAGATGCCGGCATGGCCTCGCATGTGCAGTCCCCACTCCCCCCGTCGGCCGAGGCTCCGCAGCGATTGACGTCGCTGGCCCACGGCGGCGGTTGTGGCTGCAAGATCGCACCCGGCGTGCTGGCCGAACTGCTGCGGGGCACCCCGGCGTTCCCTGCGCCGGCCGAACTGCTGGTCGGCCGCGAGACCAGTGACGATGCCGCGGTCTACCGGCTTGATGATCGCCAGGCGATCGTCGCCACCACCGACTTTTTCATGCCGATCGTCGATGACCCGTTCGACTTCGGCCGCATCGCCGCCACCAATGCGCTGTCGGACCTGTATGCGATGGGCGCGCGGCCGCTGTTCGCACTGGCCATCGTCGGCATGCCCATCAATACGCTGCCACAGGACACGATCCGCGGCATCCTGCAGGGCGGCGAACGTGCCTGTGCCGACGCCGGCATCGTGGTGGCCGGGGGCCACAGCATCGACTCGGTGGAGCCGATCTATGGCCTGGCCGCGATCGGCGTGCTGGATCCGCAGCGGCTCAAGCGCAATGCCGATGCCCGCGCCGGCGATGTGCTGGTGCTGGGCAAGCCATTGGGCGTGGGCGTGTATTCGTCGGCGCTGAAGAAAGAAGTGCTGAATGCCGAGGGCTACCGGCAGATGGTCGAGTCGACCACCCGCCTGAACAGCGTGGGCCTGCCCCTTGCCGCGCTGGACGGCGTGCATGCCATGACCGACGTCACCGGCTTCGGCCTGCTCGGCCATCTGCTGGAGGTGTGCCGTGCCAGCGGGGTCGCCGCCGAGGTGGACAGCACACAGGTGCCTCTGCTGCCGCAGACCCTGGACCTGCTGCAACGTGGCTGCGTTACCGGCGCATCCAACCGCAACTGGGCCTCGTATGGCGGCCAGGTGCATTTCGCCGAAGGCGTGGCCGCCCACTGGCAGCCACTGCTGACCGACCCGCAGACCAGCGGCGGCCTGCTCGTATCCTGCGCAGCGGACGCCGTGGATGCGGTGAAAGCCGTTTTTGCCGACGCCGGGTTTGCCCAGACCGCGGTGATCGGCCAGCTGCTGGCGGGGCCCGCCGGCGTCAGCGTGCGCTGAAACGATGAGGGCGCCCGAAGGCGCCCCGCAGCATCACTCGATGTTCTGCACCTGCTCGCGGATCTGGTCGATCAGCACCTTCAGCTCGACTGCGGCATTGGACGTGCGGCTGTCCACCGACTTCGAGCCCAGCGTGTTGGCTTCACGATTGAACTCCTGCAGCAGGAAGTCCAGGCGGCGGCCGACCGGCTCGCGCTGCGTGAGCACGCGGCGGATCTCGACGATGTGGCTCGACAGGCGGTCCAGCTCCTCATCCACATCCAGCTTCTGCAGCCACAGCACCAGCTCCTGCTCGGCGCGGCCGGGATCGACCGGATGCGGCAGATCGGCCAGGCGCGCAGCCAGCTTGGCACGCTGGCCATCACGGATGGCGGGAATCAGCGTGCGGACGTCACCCGCGATGCGCTCGATGCCATCCACGCGCTCGGCAATGGCCGCGGCGAGCTTGCCGCCCTCGCGCTCGCGGGCTTCGACGAATCCGTCCAGCACCTGATCCAGCAAGGCCAGCGCCTCGACCTGCAGGGCCGCCGCATCGGTGGCCTCGCCCCGGGTCACGCCCGGCAGCTGCAGCAGATCGGTGAAGCTCACCTGCAGGTTGGGAAAATCCGACGTCAGGCGGTGGGCCAGATGCCCGAGCTGGCCCAGCAGGGCCTCATCGACCTGCAGATTCCCCGCCGCGTCCGGCGCACGCAGTCGCAGCACCAGATCCAGCTTGCCGCGGCTCAGGCGCGCGGCGATGCGCTCGCGCAGCTGCGGCTCCAATGCCCGCAGCTCTTCAGGCAGGCGGGTGCCGACCTCCAGGAAGCGGTGGTTGACCGAGCGCAGCTCGCAGCCCAGCGTGCCCCACGGGGTGACCCGCTCGCCACCCGCGTAGGCGGTCATGCTTCGAATCATGGAATGTGTCCGGTGCGTGCAAAGGGGGAATGGTACCCTAGCGCCCTCACCAGAGCCCCCCTGCCCGCCCCGTGAAGGTCGCGGGCATGGCGGCGTACTCCCCGCCCTTACGGAACCCGCATCATGTCCGATTCCCGCCCCAGTGGCCGCCAGCCCGACCAGCTCCGTCCGGTCGTCATCCAACGCGGCTTCACCCGCCACGCCGAAGGCTCGGTACTGGTGTGCTTCGGTGAAACCCGCGTGCTGTGCACGGCCAGCGTCGAGAACCGGGTTCCGGGCTTCCTGCGCGGCAAGGGCGAAGGCTGGGTGACCGCCGAGTACGGCATGCTGCCGCGCGCCACCCACACCCGCAGCGACCGTGAAGCGGCGCGTGGCAAGCAGGGCGGCCGCACGCTGGAGATCCAGCGCCTGATCGGCCGCAGCCTGCGCGCCTGCGTGGACCGCAATGCCCTCGGCGAACGCACCATCACCCTGGACTGCGACGTGCTGCAGGCCGACGGCGGCACCCGCACCGCGGCCATCACCGGCGCCTACGTGGCCCTGGTCGACGCCGTGAACGTGCTCATCAAGCGCGGCGAGATCAAGCGCAACCCGATCCTGGGTGCGGTGGCAGCGGTGTCGGTGGGCGTTTACCGCGGCACTCCGGTGCTGGACCTGGACTATGCCGAAGACAGCGACTGCGACACCGACATGAACGTGGTGATGAACGATGGCGGTGGCTTCATCGAGCTGCAGGGCACTGCCGAAGGCCATGCCTTCCGCCGCGATGAACTGGACGCGCTACTGGGACTGGCCGATAAGGGCGTGAACGAACTGCTGGCCGCACAGCAGGCGGCGCTGTCGGCATGAACCGGCGCCTTGCCCTGACCACCCTGGTGGTGGCCGACTATGACGAGGCCATCGCCTGGTATACCGGCAAGCTCGGCTTCGCACTGCTGGAGGACATCGACCAGGGCCACAAGCGATGGGTCGTGGTCGGACCGACAGACGGCAGCGCCGCTGCCCTGCTGCTGGCGCGCGCCAGCAACGAGGAACAGCGCAGCCGCATCGGCAACCAGACCGGTGGGCGCGTTGCGTTCTTCCTCAACACCGACGACTTCCACCGCGACCATGCGGCGATGCTGGCCGCCGGGGTGGAGTTCCTGGAATCGCCGCGCGAAGAACCCTATGCAACGGTCGCGGTGTTTCGCGATCTGTATGGCAACACCTGGGACCTGCTGGAGCCCCGTCAATGAAGAAACTGGTACTGGCCAGCCACAACGCCGGCAAGCTGGTGGAGATGCAGGAGATCCTTGCCGACCTGCCGCTGCAGATCACCTCGGCCGCCGAACTGGGCCTGGGCGACGTAGAAGAGACCGGTCTGACCTTCGTCGAGAACGCGCTGCTGAAGGCGCGCGCGGCCTGCGAAGCGACCGGCCTGCCGGCGCTGGCCGATGATTCGGGGCTGATCGTCGATGCGCTCGGCGGCGCACCCGGCCTGTACAGCGCGCGCTATGCCGGCCACCCGACCAATGCCGCCGCCAACAACGCCAAGCTGCTGGACGCGATGGCCGACATCCCCGATGGCCAGCGCAGCGCCCGCTTCTATGCGGTGATCGTGCTCCTGCGCCACGCCACCGACCCGCAACCGCTGATCTGCGAGGGCCGCTGGGAAGGGCAGATCATCCGCGAACTGCGTGGCACGAACGGTTTTGGCTACAACCCGGTATTCCTGGACACCACCCACGGCCTGACCGCTGCGGAAATGGAGCCGGCCCTGAAGAACGCCATCAGCCACCGTGCCATTGCCCTGCAGCAGCTCAAGCAGCAGCTGGCGACGCTGTACTGAAGCCATCCGATCGAACCAGGGAAGCCGGCCAACGGCCGGCACTACCGATGAAGCCCATGCCGCACGCCCACGACCACTGCAACCACCTGCCCGGCGAAGCCTGCTCCGCTGACCACGACAGCCCACCGCGACTGGTGCCACCGCCGCTGTCGTTGTACGTGCACCTGCCGTGGTGCGTGCGCAAATGCCCGTACTGCGATTTCAACTCGCACCAGGCCAAGGGCGAGCTGCCGTTCGAGGCCTACATCGATGCACTGCTGCGCGACCTGGACCAGGACCTGCCGCTGGTCTGGGGCCGGGTGGTGCACAGCGTGTTCTTCGGCGGTGGCACGCCCAGCCTGTTCCCGCCGGAGGCGATCGATCGCTTCCTGCAGCAGGCCAGCGCCCGCCTGCGCTTCGCGCCGAACGCCGAGATCACGCTGGAAACCAATCCCGGCACCGCCGAGCATGGCCGCTTCGACCGCTACCGCGCGGCCGGCGTGAACCGCCTGAGCTTCGGCATCCAGAGCTTCGACGACGAAGCGCTGAAGCGGCTGGGCCGCATCCACGACAGTGGCGAAGCCGAGCGTGCGGTGAAGATGGCCCAGGATGCGGGGTACGACAATTTCAACATCGACCTGATGTACGCACTGCCCGAGCAGACGCTGGCCGGTGCCGAATCGGACCTCGAGCGCGCCTTTGCACTGCAGCCGGCGCACATCTCGCACTACCAGCTGACCCTGGAACCGAACACGGTGTTCTTCGCGCGCCCGCCGCAGGGCATTCCCGATGAAGACAACGCCTGGGACATGCAGGAACACTGCCAGGCGCTGCTGGCGCAGGCCGGCTTCGGCCAGTACGAGGTCAGCGCCTACGCGCGCCCCGGCCGGCAGAGCGCGCACAATCTGAACTACTGGCGCTTCGGCGATTACCTGGGCATCGGCGCCGGTGCACACGGCAAGATCAGTTCCGGCGCCGAAGAGCACGTGCTGCGGCGCTGGAAGCTCAAGCATCCGCAGGCCTACCTGGACAGCGCTGGCACCCCGGCGTCGTTCGGTGGCGATGACGTGATCACGCCCGCGCGGCTTCCGTTCGAGTACATGCTCAACCTGCTGCGCCTGCACGAGGGCTTCAGCCTGCGTGATTTTGAATCGCGCACCGGCCTGCCGCGCAGCGTGCTCGACGCACCGCTAGCCGAGGCCGTGCAGCGCGGCTGGCTGGAGACGGCCGATGGCCAGGTCCGCCCGACCGAACTGGGCCGCCGTTTCACCAATGATGTGGTGAGCCTGTTCCTGGACGAATGAGCGCCCCGTCGCATCCGCCGGGCATGGCCCGGCGCTACCCACCGGCCAGCATGCCGTCG
>NZ_JBWJPF010000038.1:0-22786 GCF_056393265.1 Stenotrophomonas sp. Steno-C15 | reverse complement strand
CGGCCTTGATCGCACCGCTGCGTTCGCCGGGCATGGCCCGGCGCTACCCCTTCTTCGCGGCTAGCTGCGCGGCCAGCGCGGATTTGAATTCCTCGAACGTCTGCCCTTGTGCCTGCGCTTCGGCCTGCGCGGCGTCGCGCAGCGCGTCGGAGTACATCAGTCGCACCGGGGTGCCGCTGCGCTCATGCAGCTCGCCCGCCTGCATGATCATCGCCAGCACGTGTGCCGCGCTGTGGGTCTGCCCGGCAATGCGGCCATCCATGCCCAGTACCCACTCGCCGTCGCGACGGACGATACCGGCCAGCAGGGTGCGCTGCGGGTCGCGCAGCTCGGCGTGCGGCTCCACGGGCGAAGCCTGCGCAGCGGCGCGGCTGGCGGCCTGCGCTTCCTTGCGGCGGCGCTGGTCGCGGCGGATCTTGGAGGAGATGGACATGGGCGCTACCGCTGCGTGGGGGGCGCAAGGATAACGCACCCCGGCCGTTGCGCCGCTTCACGTCGCCTGGCGCGCGCCGCGACGCAGCCCGCGAGCCGTCGCCGCCGTGGGCTCACGCCTCCGTGCAGGTCGCCCGGGCGGTGCGCTCGCGCAGATGCTCCCAGTACCAGAACACAAACCCGGCGGCGAAGAAGCCGGCCTGGCCCAGCGCCAGATGCAGCGGGCTGGCACTGAGCAGGGGCGACACGACGCCGGCCACCACGGTGCTGACCATCAGCTGCGCGAAGGCCTGCAGCGACGAGGCCAGGCCGCGCTGGTGCGGATACATGTCGAGCACGGCCAGCGCCAGGATCGGGAAGATCAGCGCCATGCCCATGCCGCCCAGGAAAATGGGCAGTACCGCCCACGGCAGCGCGACCTGCGGCGCCAGCACCACGTAGCCGACGTTGAGCAGTGTCGACAGCGCGCACAGGGAGAAGCCGATGGTCACCTGCCGGGTCGGCGTGGTGTGCCCGGCCATGCGCCCGGACAGGAACGCGCCGGCCGTCATGCCACCGATGGTGGGAATGAACAGCCAGGCGAAGTCGCCTTCGCCCAGATGCAGGTGCTGCATCACGAACACCGGCGCGGACGCGATGTACAGGAAAATGCCGCCGAAGCCGATGCTGCCGGCCAGTGCCAGGCGCAGGAAACGCGGGTTGAAGCCGATGCGCACATAGTCACGCAGCAATGCGCGCGGCGACAGCGGTACCCGCGCCTCCGGCGGATGCGTTTCCGGCAGGAAGCGCGCGGTGGCCACCAGCAGCACCAGCGAGAACACCACGAGGAACCAGAAGATCAGCGGCCAGCCGGCACCGCTGAGCAGAATCCAGCCACCGATGATCGGGGCGATGGCCGGCGCGATGCCGAACAGCATCGAGACCTGGCTCATCAACCGCTGGGCGTCATGGCCGTGGTACAGGTCACGGATCACCGCGCGGCCGACGATCATGCCCACGCCCGCCGACAGGCCCTGCAGCGCGCGGAACGCCAGCAGGGTCGGCAGGTCAGTGGACAGCGCGCAGCCGACCGAGGCCCCGGCAAACACCACCAGGCCGCCGAGAATCACCCGCTTGCGGCCCCAGGCATCGGACAGCGGCCCGTGCGCCAGGCTCATCAGGCCATAGAACAGCAGGTAGACGCTGATGGTCTGCTGGACGGCCACCTCATCCACCGACAGGCGCTGGGCCAGCTGCGGGAAGGCCGGGAAAATGGTGTCGATGGAGAACGGGCCGAACATGGCCAGGCCCGCGAGCAGCAGGGCCATGCGACGGGTGGACGGAGCAACAGCGGCGGTCATGTGAACGGTGTCCGGCAAGGCCATGCGCGGCACGCACGGCGGGCGCCGGTCCCGCTGCAGCAGGGACGGCGCCAGATGAATTCGGGTATCCGCCCATCATAGGCGGGGAATGCGCCCGATGCCATGCAGCACCGCACAAAACGCACGCCCCGGGCCATCGGCCATTCAGGCGCCGGCCCTGCCCGGGCGGCCCCGGCAGCAGGCCATAACCGGCTATAATCGGCGGGCAACACGGTGGGAGAAGCGGAACACCGCTGCCGAAGGCGCAACGCCCGTAATCGCTCAGGCCCGATACCACCCGCAACACAACTCTGGAGAGACCGGTTCGATCCGGCGCCGAAGGGGCACGAAGCTGCGGCCAGCCGCGCTTCCAAACTCTCAGGCAAAAGGACAGAGGGGCGCCCCGCAGCCCGCCATCCGGCGGCTTGTGCCCGTGCGTGTGCCCTTTCCTGACGGATCCTTCGCCATGTCCCAGAACACCCCTTCCCTGCGTGAGCTCGAGCACCACAGTGCGTTCGTCGAGCGCCATATCGGCCCCAACGACGCCGAGATCGCGCAGATGCTCGACGTCGTCGGCCACGCGTCGCTGGATGCGATGACCGATGCCATCGTGCCGGCCAAGATCAAGTCGCCGGCAGCGCTGGCGCTGCCGGAGTCGATCACCGAAGTGGAGGCGCTGGCGAAGATCCGCGCGATCGCCGACAAGAACACCGTGCTGCGCAGCTTCATCGGCCAGGGGTATTACGGCACCCACACGCCGAACGTGATCCTGCGCAACATCCTGGAAAACCCGGCCTGGTACACCGCCTACACCCCGTACCAGGCAGAGATCTCGCAGGGCCGCATGGAAGCGCTGATCAACTTCCAGACCCTGTGCGCCGACCTGACCGGCATGGAGATCGCCAACGCCTCGCTGCTGGACGAAGCCACCGCAGCGGCCGAAGCGATGACCCTGGCCAAGCGTTCGGCCAAGTCGAAGTCGGACACCTTCTTCGTGCATGATGCCGTGCACCCGCAGACCCTGGAGCTGCTGCGCACCCGCGCCGAGCCCATGGGCATCGTGCTGCGCGTCGGCACCCCGGCCGAAGCGCTGGAAGCGGACAGCTTCGGCGTGCTGCTGCAGTACCCGGATACGTTCGGCCAGGTGGCCGACTACCGGGCACTGGTCGAGGCCGTGCATGCACGCGGCGGCCTGGTCGCCGTGGCCACCGATCTGCTGGCGCTGACCCTGCTCGCCGCACCGGGCGAATGGGGCGCGGACATCGTGGTCGGCAACAGCCAGCGTTTCGGCGTGCCGTTCGGCTTCGGTGGCCCGCACGCGGCGTTCATGGCCTGCCGCGATGCCTACAAGCGCTCGATGCCCGGCCGCCTGATCGGCGTCTCGATCGATGCGCAGGGCAACCCGGCCTACCGCCTGACCCTGCAAACCCGCGAGCAGCATATCCGCCGCGAGAAGGCCACCTCCAACATCTGTACCGCACAGGTCCTGCTGGCGGTGATGGCCTCGATGTACGCCGTCTACCACGGTCCGGAAGGCCTGACCCGCATCGCCCGCCGCACGCACCGCCTGGCCGCGATCCTGGCCGCCGCACTGCGCAAGGCCGGCGTGCAGGTTGCTGGCGACTTCTTCGACACCCTGCACGTCACCGGTGTGCGCGCCGATGAGATCCACGCCAAGGCGCGCGCCGCCGGCTACAACCTGCGCGCGATCGACAGCGACTCGGTCGGCATCAGCCTGGACGAGACCGCCACCCGCGCCGATGTGGTTGCGCTGGCCGCCGTCTTCGGTGCCCAAGCCGATGTGGATGCGCTGGATGCCAGCACCGCCGACGCGCTGCCGGCCGGGCTGCTGCGCCAGTCCGCGTTCCTGACCCATCCGGTGTTCAACACGCACCACAGCGAGCACGAACTGCTGCGCTACCTGCGTTCACTGGCCGACAAGGACCTGGCGATGGACCGCACGATGATCCCGCTGGGCTCGTGCACCATGAAGCTCAACGCCACCGCCGAGATGATCCCGGTGACCTGGCCGGAGTTCTCGCAGATCCATCCGCTGGTGCCGGCCGACCAGGCACTGGGCTACAAGGAACTGATCGAGTCGCTGGAAGCGATGCTGGTCGAATGCACCGGCTACGATGCGGTCAGCCTGCAGCCGAACTCGGGTGCACAGGGCGAGTACGCCGGCCTGCTGGCGATCCGCGCCTACCACCGCTCGCGTGGTGAGGAGCATCGCGACATCTGCCTGATTCCGGATTCGGCCCACGGTACCAACCCGGCCTCGGCACAGATGTGCGGCATGAAGGTGGTGGTCACCAAGACCGATGCCAACGGCAACGTCGATGTCGAGGACATCCGCCTCAACGCCGAGAAGTACAGCGACCGCCTGGCCGCGATCATGATGACCTACCCGTCCACGCACGGCGTGTTCGAGGAGGAGGTGGTCGAGATCTGCGAGATCATCCACAAGCACGGCGGCCAGGTGTACACCGACGGTGCCAACATGAACGCCCTGGTCGGCGTGGCCAAGCCGGGCAAGTGGGGTTCGGACGTTTCCCACCTGAACCTGCACAAGACCTTCTGCATCCCGCACGGCGGCGGCGGCCCGGGCGTCGGCCCGTGCGCGGTCAAGGCGCACCTGGCCCCGTTCCTGCCGGGCAAGCTGGGTGACAACGGCCCCGTCGGCATGGTCAGCGCCGCCAGCTTCGGCAGCGCCTCGATCCTGCCGATCAGCTGGATGTACATCGCGATGATGGGCCGCGAAGGCCTGCGCAAGGCGACCCAGGTCGCGCAGCTCAATGCCAACTACATCGCCAAGCGCCTGGCGCCGCACTTCAGGACGCTGTACACCGGCCGCAACGGCCTGGTGGCGCATGAGTGCATCCTCGATGTGCGCCCGCTGGAGAAGAGCAGCGGCATCGGCGCCGAGGACGTGGCCAAGCGCCTGATCGACTTCGGCTTCCACGCGCCGACGCTGAGCTTCCCGGTGGCCGGCACGCTGATGGTCGAGCCCACCGAAAGCGAGTCGCTGCATGAGCTGGACCGCTTCATCGACGCCATGATCCAGATCCGCGAGGAAATCCGTGCGATCGAGGATGGCCGCCTGGACCGCGAGGACAATCCGCTGAAGAACGCGCCGCACACCGCCACCGCGGTGACGGCCAGCGAGTGGACCCACGTCTACCCGCGCGAGCTGGCCGCCTTCCCGCTGCCCAGCCTGAAGCTGCAGAAGTACTGGCCGCCGGTGGCCCGCGTCGACAACGTCTACGGCGACAAGAACGTGATGTGCGCCTGCATCCCGGTCGACGCCTACAAGGACGATGAAGTCGAAGCGTGATTGACGGAACGGCCCGCGCAAGCGGGCCGTTTTCGTTTACGGTAGCGCCGGGCCATGCCCGACGAGCGCAGCGGCTGAACCGATCACGGATCCGGCATCTGCCCCAGGCTCAACTGCCAGGACACACCGAACCGGTCCTGCACCCAGCCGTAGCGATTGCTGAAATCGTAGTCGCCCACCGGCATCAGCCAGTGCCCGCCCTCGCCCAGCACGCGCGCCGCGCGCTCGAACTGTTCGGCGCCACCGCACTCGACGAACAGCGAGATCGACGGACTGAAGGTGAAGTCGTGCACATCCAGGCTGTCGAAGCACAGATAGTTGGTGCCGCCGAGCATGAAGGTCGCCTGCCGCACCTGGCCGGGCACTCCCGCCCCTGCGCCGTCGGGATGGCGTTGCAGGGCAAGCAGCCGGAAATCGGCGAACGCCTCGGCGTACAGGGCCAGGGCCGCCTCGGCCTGGCCGGTGAACATCAGGAACGGACGACTGCGCAGCATGGGGTGCTCCAGTTCAGCGGGCCGATGACGGCCCCGCGAACAGGATGGCACGCGGGATGTATGCCCGCTGTAGAGCCGAGCCCACGCTCGGCTGTACGGATCAGGCCTCGCGCATGCGGCGCGCGATGGCACTGCCGGCCGCGATCGTGGCGGTCAGGGCCACCATCGACAGGAACTGCAGGCGCGTATGCGCCTCGCTCAGCAGCAGGCCGAAGATCAGTGCCAGGATCGCCAGGGCGCAGCAGGTCAGCCACGGGAAACCGGCCATGCGGAACGGCAGGCGCGAGCCGAGGCGGTCCGCACGGCGGCGCAGCACCAGTTGAGAAAGCAGCGACAGCGTCCACACCAGCAGGCAGGTCGAGCCAACGATGTTCAGCAGTACCGGCAGCACCTTGTCCGGGAACAGCAGTTCCATCACCGTCGCGGCAAACCCGAACAGCACGCTGGCCAGAACGGCGATCACCGGCACCTGCCGCGGGTCGGTCCAGCCCAGCACGGCCGGTGCCTCGCGGCGCTGCGCCAGCGAATACATCATCCGCGACGCGCCGTAGAGGTTGGCGTTGAGGGCCGACAGCAGGGCGATCACTGCGATCAGCGTGATGGCCGTGCCCGCCCCCGGAATGCGGGCCGCATCCAGCACCGCGGCGAACGGCGACTTCAGCGCTTCGCTGGTCCACGGCACCACGGCGATGATCACGCTCAGCGAGCCGATGTAGAACACCAGGATGCGCCAGGCCACGGTGCGGATGGCGCGGGCGATGCTGCGCTCGGGATCCTCGGTCTCGGCCGCGGCAACGGCCACGATCTCGGTGCCGCCGAAGGCGAACACCACCACCAGCAGGGCTGCGCCGATACCGGCCAGGCCCTGCGGTGCAAAACCGCCGTGTGCGGTGAAGTTGCTCAGTCCCGGAGAGGACACCTGCGGTAGCCAGCCCATCAGCAGCGCGAAACCGATGGCGATGAACGCCAGGATCGCCACCACCTTGAGAATGGCGAACCAGAACTCGAACTCACCGAAATTCCTGACCCCCAGCAGGTTGATCGCGGTGAAGAACAGCATGAACGCCAGGGCGGCCATCGGCACCGGAATGGCAGGCCAGACCGTGGCCAGCAGGCCCGCCGCTCCCACGGCCTCGGCGGCGATCACGATCACCAGCTGTACCCACCAGAGCCAGCCGACAGTGGCCCCTGCCGTGGCGCCCATGGCGTCGGCGGCATAGACCGAGAACGCGCCGCTGGTCGGCTTGGCCGCCGCCATTTCGCCCAGTGCGTTCATCACGATGATCACCAGTGCGCCGGCCACCAGGTACGACACCAGCACCGCCGGGCCGGCCGCCTGTACGCCCACACCGGACCCCAGGAACAGGCCCGCGCCGATGGCGCTGCCCAACCCCATCATGATCAGCTGGCGTGGCTTGAGCGAATGGCCCAGGCGGGAGGGCGAGGCAGGCGTAACGGGGCTGGCGGGCATCGGCAGGAGTGGGCGGCGGCTACAGGGGCGTCACCTTACCCTGTCCCGCACCTGTGGGGATAGGCACAGTGCAGCAGGCCGCTCAGGCCAGCGCCGGCTCGCCGATGCGGGCGCGGTAGGCGCGCGGCGAGAAACCGGTTTCGGCCTTGAACTTGCGGGTGAACGCGCTCTGGTCACTGAACCCGCAGGCCTGGCCGATGCAGGCGATGCTGTCGTCGCCATGCAGCAGATGCATGGCCATCTGGATCCGCAGCCGCGTCAGCACCTGCTGCGGGGTCATCTGGAACACCTTGCGGAAGCTGCGCTCCAGCTTGGACAGCGAGAACCCGGTGATGTCCAGCAACGTCTGCATGCGCACGTTCTCGGCGTAGTGCGCGTTGAGATGGGCCAGGGCCAGCCGCAGCTGCTCGTACTGGGTGCCCAGGCTGTCCTTCTGGCCCAGGTCGCGCGAGATGCCGATCAGGCCCTCGATGCTGCCGTCGACCACCAGCGGCCGCTTGCAGGTCAGGCACCAGCCCGGCTCGCGGTTGGCGAACAGGTGCAGCTCCATCAGGTTCTCGATCACCTCGCCGGACAGCACGCGTGCGTCCTGGTCGACGTAGTCCGCACTGAGGCCGGTCGGGTAGATCTCGGCCGCGGTACGCCCGATCACGTCCTTGCGCGCGCGCAGGCCCAGCCGCCGCAGCATGGTCTGGTTGACGTGGGTGTAACGGCCCTGGCGGTCCTTTATGAAGAACAGCACGTCCGGGATGGCGTCGAACAGGGCTTCGATGTCGGCAGGCTCGACTCGCATGCGCCAAGCATAGCCGAGGCGCCCTTGTCCGCGCGATCACCTGCGCGGGACCGGGGCTTAACGTCTGGCGCGCGAGGGTAGAGGTTGACTTCCCCGCTACAGGACCTGGACCCATGGCCGCCAGCAAGCCCACCGGCAAGCGCGCACCCGCCCCCTCCCCCGACCATCGCCGTGGCGACGGCGACGAACTGCACCTGCACGCCAGCGGCACGCACCCCCCGATGACCACGGCCCAGGGCATCCCCGTCGCCGACAACCAGAACTCGCTGCGCCAGGGCCCACGAGGCCCCACCCTGCTGGAGGATTTCATCCTCCGCGAGAAGATCACCCACTTCGACCATGAGCGCATCCCGGAGCGCATCGTGCATGCCCGCGGCAGCGCCGCCCACGGCTATTTCGAACTCACTCACTCGCTGGCCAAGTACACCCGTGCACGCATCCTTGGCGAAGTCGGAAAGAAGACTCCGGTGTTCACCCGCTTTTCCACCGTGGCCGGCGGTGCCGGGTCGGTCGACACCCCCCGCGACGTGCGGGGTTTCGCGGTGAAGTTCTACACCCCTGAAGGCAACTGGGACCTGGTGGGCAACAACATCCCGGTGTTCTTCATCCAGGACGCAATGAAGTTTCCCGACCTGGTGCATGCGGTGAAGATGGAACCGGACCGCGCGTTCCCGCAGGCAGCGAGCGCGCACGACACGTTCTGGGACTTCATTTCGTTGATGCCCGAATCGATGCACATGATCATGTGGGCGATGAGCGACCGCGCCATTCCACGCTCGCTGCGCATGATCGAAGGCTTCGGCGTGCACAGCTTCCGCCTGTTGAACGAGGCCGGCGACTCCACCTTCGTCAAATTCCACTGGCGGCCGAAGCTGGGCATCCAGTCCACGGTGTGGGACGAGGCGTTGAAGCTGCAGGCCGCGGACAACGATTTCCATCGGCGCGACCTGTTCGAGGCGATCGAGCGTGGCGACTTCCCCGAATGGGAACTGGCCGTGCAGCTGTTCACGGAAGAGGAGGCCGACGCATTTCCGTTCGATCACCTGGACCCGACCAAGATCATTCCCGAATCGCTGGTGCCGCTGAAGGTGATCGGGCGCATGGTGCTGGATCGCTGGCCGGACAACTTCTTCGCCGAAACCGAGCAGGTGGCCTTCTGCCCGGCCAACGTGCCGCCCGGCATCGACTTCAGCAACGACCCGCTGCTGCAGGGCCGGTTGTTCTCCTACCTGGATACCCAGCTGATCCGCCTGGGCGGGCCCAACTTCCACCAGATCCCGGTGAATGCGCCAAAGTGCCCGTTTGCCAACCACCAGCGCGATGGGCATATGCAGATGCAGGTGCCCAAGGGCCGCGTGGCCTACGACCCCAGTTCGCTGGAGGACGACAGCCCGCGCGAGACACCGGCCGGATTCCGCAGCCATGCCAGCGCGGATGACGGCCGCAAGGGGCGCACGCGTGCCGAGAGCTTCGCCGACCATTACAGCCAGGCACGGATGTTCTTCCGCAGCCTGGAAGCACCCGAGCAGGCCCATCTGGCCTCGGCGCTGGTGTTCGAGCTGTCCAAGGTGGAAACGCTGAAGGTGCGGGTGCGTACCGTCAGCCACCTGCGCAACATCGACGAAACCCTCGCGCAGCGGGTGGCGGAAGGACTGGCGCTGCCCGCCCTGCCCGACCCGGCGCCCACTGCTACGCCGGCACAGGACATGCCCCCCGCACCGGAAGTCCGCGTGATCGGCCGCAACAAACCCACCCTGCAAGGGCGCTGCATCGGCATCCTGTTTGATGAAGGCTCCGATGCCGGTGTCATCAGCAGCCTGCGCAAGGCCGCAGAGAAGGCCGGCGCCGCGGTGAAGCTGGTGGCTCCCAAGGTGGGCGGCGCCACCCTGAGCAACGGCAAGCTGCAAGCGGCCGACGGGCAACTGGCGGGGACTCCATCGGCGGTGTTCGATGCGGTCGCGATCGTGCTCAGCGAGGAGGCCGGCAAGCGGCTGTCCAGCGACAGTGCGGGGCTGGAATTTGCCAGCACCGCGTGGGCACACCTGAAGGCCATCGGCAGCGATGAAGGAGGCCGGGTGCTGCTCAAGGCGGCGCGCGTGGGCAAGGATGCAGGCATCGTCGACGCGGGCGATGCCGGCGCTTTCCTCGCCGTCGCCGCCACCCGCCAGTGGGCCCGCGAACCGAAGCTGCGGCAACTGGCCTGACGGCCTCACCCCCATCGCCTGCAAGGAGACGTGTCATGCCCCGTGGAGACAAATCCGCCTATACCGACAAGCAAAAGCGCCAGGCCGAACACATCGAGGAAAGCGAGCGCGAGCGTGGTGCCAGTGAGAGCACCGCCGAGCGCATCGCGTGGGCCACCGTGAACAAGCAGGATGGCGGAGGCAAGCGCAGTGGCAGTGCCCGCAAGGGCGCCAAGAAGACTGCGAAGAAGGCGGCGAAGAAGGCACCGGCAAAGAAGGCCGCAACGAAGAGCACTGCGGGAAAAGCACCGGCGAAGAAGGCCGCAAAGAAGACTGCCGCGAAGAAAGCGCCCGCGAAGAAGTCCACCGCCAGCACGCGCAGTGCAGCCGCAAAGAAGGCAGCGGCAACCCGGGCGGCAAAGAAGGCGGCACGCTCGACCGCCGCGAAGAAGGCGGCGCGCACCCGCGCAGGCGGTTGAGATGCACCCGGCAGCGCAGCGGGCACACGATGCCTGCGGCCCTGCACGGTGACGTGGCGCACGCCGGGCAGCATCAGCACCCGGCGGCGCCACGGCTCAGTCAATCGGCGGCCCGGCCCTTGGGCGCGGGTGCCGCCACGGCCACCGCCTGCAGCTTGCGCACCGCAGCGATCGGAATCGCTTCGGCCCGTCGCTGCTGCGGCCACCAGACGAACAGGAATGCGCTGCTGGAGCCCAGCAGGCGCGCGGTGCCGGGCAAGGGCGCCGCGTCGCCGTTCAACTGCAGGCGGATCACTTCCCCACGTCCCTCGTTGCGGATCTGCTGCCCCCGCACCTGCACGTAGTTGGCCGCGCCGATGGCCATGAAAGCGGCCACGGCCAGGGTCATCGCCGTCAGCGGCCGCAGACCTACGCCCTCCCAGCTGGTCAGTACCGAGCGCATGAGCACCGCCCGCCATGCCCAGTTGCGTGCGCGCAGTTGCTCGAGCTTGGCCGCATTGCGCATCCGTAGCGTTTCCGGCCAGCTCACCAGCAGCACCAGCAGCACGCCCGCAGCCAGCAGCAGTGCATAGGCCGGGTCACGGATGCCGGCCACCAGGAAATCGCTGGGCTGCAGGTAATCCAGAATCGACAGCTCGAATCCCCGGTAGAACCAGAAGCTGCACCACAGCCCCAGCAGCGACACCAGCAGATAGGCAGTGGTGAACAGCAGTGCCGGCTCACGGCGCATGCGGGACAGCGCCTGCATCACCGCCGAGTCATCATCACCACGGGTCAGCGGCAGCATCGACCAGTCGGTCGCTGCTTCCGGCTCCGGTGGCGCCGCAGCCACCTCGATGCCCTGCACCCGCGGCACATCGCCATAGGTCCCTTCCGGTTCCCTGTTGTCCATGCCCGCTCCCCTTTTCAGCGAGCATCGCCGAAAAAGGTGGCGCGCGGTAGACCACCGGCCTGCGGCATACTCCACGGTGCCGCAGGGCGCAGAGCGGAGGAAAGGGCCATGAAACGATGGACTGGCATGTTGGGGCTGCTGGCGTGGCTGTGCGCCGCGTCACCGGCCGTTTCCGGCAATGCGCGGGCTCCCGCCGCCCCAGCGGACGATGTGGGTACCGCGCAGGCCGTCGCACAGGCTGAAGCGCGTGGCCGGCAGATGTTCGAGCACGACCTGGCGGCCGAGCGCGCAACCGACGCCCTGCTCGAACAGGGCATGCGCGGCGACACCCGGGTAAGGGGCTGGATAACCGAACAGCGCGGCAGCCACTACGAAGTCAGCATGATCGGCGACGGCGCAGTGGTCCTGTATAGGGCCGCCACCGACGCGCAGGGAAGGATGACCGGCGCAACCGAGACTCTGGATGTTCCAGCGGCGCCAACGACCTACCAGGCCGGCGCTGCCGCCGCACGGGCGCTGGCGTTGAACAGCGCCTTCGACGCCTGCGCGCAGACCTACAACAGCGTGGTTCTTCCGGCGCCCGGTACGGCCGCCGATGCGTGGACGGTCTACCTGCTGCCCGCCACCACCGATCCTGCCGTAGTTCCGCTGGGCGGCACGCATCGTCTCGACATCGCCCACGGTCGGATCGTCTCCCGCCGCGCCTTCACCCACAGCTGCATCCAGCTGAAGCGTGCGCCACCCGGTGCGGCGATGTTCATCACCCATCTGCAGGACCCGACACCGACCGAGATCCATGTGTTCTGGAGCCTGTGGGCCCGCTCGCCGCTGTACGTCTCCACGGGTAAGGACGTGATCTGGAAGATCGAGGACGGCCGCATCCGCCGCATGCAGGACTGACCGGCCACCACGCGCGAACACGTGGCGGCCCGTGCCTTCAGGTGGCTGCCGACGGTCAGGCCGCGCGTGCTGCCACCGGGCGGACTGCACCGCTCTGCTCGATATGGAACACCGCGACCGACGCGGTCAGCGCATTGGCCTGCTCTTCCAGCGCGCGGCTGGCGGCAGTGGCTTCTTCCACCAGTGCGGCATTCTGCTGGGTCACCTGATCCATCTGCACCACCACCTGATTGACCTGTTCGATGCCGGCCGCCTGTTCCTTGCTCGCCGCAGCGATGTCACTCATCAGCTGGTTGGTGCGTGCGCTGGCCTGTGCCAAGCGGGCAATGGCCGCTTCCGACTCGACCGTGACCGCCAGACCGCTCTGAACCTTGCCTGCCGCCTCTTCGATGAGTTCCTTGATCTCCTTGGCGGCGATGCCCGCACGCTGCGCCAGCGTGCGCACTTCACTGGCGACCACGGCAAAGCCGCGGCCCTGCTCACCCGCGCGGGCAGCTTCCACCGCAGCGTTCAAGGCCAGGATGTTGGTCTGGAAGGCGATGCCATCGATGACCGTGGAGATTTCCGAGATGCGCGCCGAGGACTGATCGATCTCTCCCATCACAGACGCCATCTGTGCCATTGCCTGTTCGGTGGCCCGCACCGCCGCGCCGGCAGCGTGTGCCTCGCTGTCGGCCTGGCGGGCCAGCTCGGCATTCTGGCGGACGGTCGAGGTGAGTTCTTCCATCGATGCCGCCGCTTCTTCCAGGTTGGCGGCCTGCTGTTCGGTACGGCGGGACAGGTCGCTGTTGCCGGCGGCGAGCTCCTGCGCGGCAGTGTTGATGCTGTCGGCAGCGTCCTGGATGCCGCGCACGATGCCGGTCAGCTGGGCCGTGGTGGTGTTGGCATCGTCGCGCATGCGGGCGAACACACCGTCGTAGTGACCGTCCATGCGCGCAGTGAGGTCGCCCCCGGAGACCGCGCGCAGCACATCGGAGACGTCGGCGATGCTGGCCTGCGAACTGGCCATCATGCCGTTGAGCTGCTCGACCATCGCCCTGAACTGATACTGGAACGCACTGGCATCCCCACGCACGCTGAAATCTCCGGCGCGCGCCGCGCGGACCAGGTCGTCAATCTGGGTGTTGACTGCCAGCAGGCTCTGTTTCACTGCGGCCAGGGTGCGGGTCAGCGTACCCTTCTCGCCGAGATAGTCCGGAAGGTCGCGGCTGAGGTCGCCGATGGCATAGCGCTGCATGACCTCGGCCATCAGCAGTTCCACCTGCACGTGTGATTCCACCAGGCTGTTGGTGGCCTGCACCATGCGCCCGAAATCGCCCGGAAACGCACTGGCGTCCATGCGGTAGCGGATCGCACCCGCCTCGTGCTGCTCGGCCATGTGCATCTGCGCCCCGATGGCGGCCTGCACGCTCTGCCGCACGCTGGCCATCGCCTCACCCAGCCGGGTCAACTCGTCACGGCCGCCGAGGCGGAATTCCTGGTCCAGCTGGCCCTTGGACAGGCGCTCGGCCAGGTTCACCGCGCGTGCCAGCGGACCGGTCAGGCTGCGACCGATCATCACCGAGGCGGCAATGCCGACCAGCAGGGCCACGCCTCCCAGCACCAGCAACTGCAGCAGACTGCGTTCACCCAGGCGGATCGCCTCGGCGGCGGCCTCGCGGCTTTCCTTCTCTTCGAAGTCGACTCCCTCGGACAACGCCTTGTTCCAGCCGTTGGCCGCTTCCTGCACCGGCCCCAGGGTCAGTGCCACGGCAGCGGGGTAGTCGCCCTGCTCCATCAGTTCGCTGGTCTGCTTGTTGAGCGGGCGCGCAAGGGCGCGCTTGGCCGCGATGGTTTCAGCGATGGCCTTGCCCTCTGCATCGCCCGGCAGTGCCTGATAGGCGGACCAATCCGCCTCGTAGCGCTTGACCAGTTCGGCAATGCGCTTCTCGTCGCTGCCGCGGTCTTCGCCCTGGCGGATCAGCATTTCGCGGCGCACTACCATCATCTGGTTGTTGGCATCGAGCATCTGCGACAGCAGGCGTACCTTGGCCACACTGACGTCGACCACCTGCTGCATCGCGCGCTTCTGCACGACACTGGCGGTGGCGCCGGTGGCCACCACGGCCGCGACCAGCAGCAGCAACAGGCCAAAGCCCAGCCCAAGACGCCAGGCAACCCTGACATTCCTCAAGTAATCCATGGGTACATCCAAAACGGGGGGATGCGCCCGTATCGGCCGCGCCACCGGCAATCTTGATCGGCAACAAGCACGGGCGTCGGCAGCCGTTCACCTTGGTGAGGCCCCGCCCCGTACTTCTGCGACAAGGGCCTGAGCCACGCCGGGGCTGCCCTGCTCATGCCGGCATCAGGTTGCTTTCACGGAGGCTGCGCAGCCTCTGCGGGCAGGGTGGAGTTGCCATCTGCCGGAGATCTTCATGCCCGTGTACCGCCCCGCCCTGCTCGCCCTGTCCTTGCTGGTCTCGCCCGCCTTCGCGCAGGTACCGCCGCCGGCCCAGCTGCCGGAGCCCATTGCCGAGAAGGCCGTACCCGATACAGCAGCCCGCTCGCCGCTGCACGCCCAAGTGTTGCTGGATCGCGCCAATTTCTCCCCGGGCGAGATCGACGGTGAAGTCGGCAGCAACCAGCATCGGGCCGTGGCCGGCTTCCAGGCGGCACACGGCCTGACGGTGAGCGGAGAGCTGGACGACAGCACCTGGGAGGCTCTCCAGGCCGAGACGATCGCGCCGCTGGCCAGCTACACGCTGACGGCCGAGGATGTTGCCGGTCCGTTCCAGTCCATTCCCAAGAAACCCGCCGCACAGGCAAAGCTGAAGTCGCTGGGTTACAGCAGCGTCGAGGAAGCGCTCGGTGAACGCTTCCACGCGTCCCCTGCCCTTCTGAAGTTGCTCAACCCCGGCGTCGATCTGGCCAAGGCCGGCAGCCGTATCCAGGTGCCCAACATCGCCCCCGCGACATTGCCGAAGGCGGCGAAGATGGTGGTCGACAAGTCCGATTCCACTCTTCAGTTGCTGGATGCGCAGGGCAAGGTGATCGCACAGGTGCCGGTTTCGTCCGGCAGCCAGCACGATCCGCTGCCGATCGGTGAATGGAAGATTCTCGGCGTCCATCGCGACCCGCCGTTCCACTACAACCCCAAGCTGTTCTGGGATGCGCGCAAAGGCGAGAAGAAGGCCACGCTGCCGCCCGGTCCGAACAATCCGGTCGGCCGGGTCTGGATCGATCTGTCCAAACCCCACTATGGCCTGCACGGAACGCCGGTACCCGGGCATGTCGGCAAGACTGAATCGCATGGCTGCGTGCGCATGACCAACTGGGATGCACTGCGCGTGGCCGATGCGGTGGATACCTCCGTCCCCGTGGTTATGCAGGAGTGAGCCGATGCGACTTTCGCAGTTGATCGTGCTGGGCGTGCTGGTGGGTGTGGGAATGGGCTGGTGGCTGCGCCGCGATGCGGGTGAGCCAGTAGCGGTTGCCCGGCCTGCAGCACCACCTGCGGTGGCTGCGGCGCCGGAGGTTGCGGCTGCGACGCCGCGTGTGGGCGCTGCGGCTCCCACGGCGGTGCCGCCGTCCAGCGCCACCGATGCGGCAAGCGGCCTGCTGCTGCCGGTGCAGGGCGTACTGCCTTCGCAGCTGCGCGATACCTTCACCGATGCCCGCAGCGAAGGGCGCGTGCATGATGCAATCGACATCATGGCCGACGCAGGAACTCCGGTACTGGCAGTGGCCGATGGGACGGTGGAAAAGCTGTTCGACAGCAAGCGTGGGGGGCTGACGATCTACCAGTTCGAGCCGAGCGGGCACTGGTGCTACTACTACGCCCACCTGCAACGCTATGCCGATGGCCTGGCCGAAAAGCAGGTGATCAAGCGTGGCGAGGTGATTGGCTACGTAGGCAGCACCGGCAACGCCAGCGCCGAGGCCCCGCACCTGCATTTCGAAGTGCACGTGCTGGGGCCGGAGAAGCAGTGGTGGAAGGGGGAATCGATCAATCCGTACCCGCTGTTGCAGGCGGGAGGGTAGCGCGTGTGCCGCGTGGCAGAGCCAGTCGCAGTGATGCCCGATTTGGGCACGATCCTAGCCGTATTGGGTATCTGACAAGTACCCCGCCGGGCATGGCCCGGCGCTGCCGGCGTCGCCACCGCCGCAGCGCGATGCTGGCGGTCGCCAGCCCGCCACCAGCAAGCAGTAACAGCAGTGCCAGGGGCTGCCAGAAGAAGAACGGCCACAGACCTCCAGCACGGTCAGCCGCAGCCAGGAACGCCCGCGCGGACGTGCGTCGCCGCGCCTATAGCCGAAGTACGAGGCGGCAATTCCAGCGGACTCAACCGATTCCAGCGCGCGGGTGATGCCGGAGCCCGGCACGTCCGAACGCGCGCCAGCGTGGAAGTCAGTCTGAAGCGCGTGAACCCACCCGATACCTCGCCAGATGGCGAGGCCAGGCATCGCACATGCGGAAGGGCGTCAGGCCGGCCTGACTTCTCTGCAGACCGGCTCGGCAAGTTCGCGGCAGGCGAAGAACAGCCCTTCCACCCCACCTTCGTCCAGGTGCCTGCGCGGCGTCGCCATGGTGGCGCAACGGTTGGCCGCATGCAGCATCTCCACCGCGGTGAGGATGCCCACGGCCGCACGGTCGATCCGCGCCAAGGACTGACGTCGTCCGTCGGACAGGTTCTCCTCCGGCCACAACATGCCATCGGAGCCCTCGCCGTCACGGATGCGGGTGAGGCAGCCCTGGAACGTGCTGAGATCGTCGGCGGGATTGGCGTCGTCGTTGATGGGCTCAACAACATGGAACGGCGGGGTCTTGCGAGCGGCCATGGTGTCGGCTTCCGTGGCTGCACTTGACAGCGCAACCGCCGACAGATGAAACCGGCCCAAACTGAAGCGCCGCGACCCCACACGGAGTCGCGGCGCTCTTTTTTCAATTGAACAGCGTTACCACCACGCCGGACATGGCCCGGCGCTACCTCAGGCGAACGGATCCTGCAGGACCATGGTGTGGTCGCGATCGGGGCCGGTCGAGACGATGCTGATCGGGCAGCCCGCCAGCTCCTCCAGCGAACGCAGGTAGGCGCGTGCGGCCGGCGGCAGGTCATCCCATTGGGTGATGCCGTGGGTGTTCTCGCTCCAGCCCGGGAACTCCAGGTACACCGGGGTGCACTCTTCCCAGCCCTGCGCGTCCAGCGGTGCGTACTCGGTACGCTTGCCGCGGTATTCGTAGGCGATGCAGACCTTCAGCTTCTCCATGCCGTCCAGCACGTCCAGCTTGGTGATGCACAGGCCGCTGATGCCGTTGATGGCCACGGCGCGCTTGAGCGCGACGATATCCATCCAGCCGCAGCGACGCGGACGGCCGGTCGAGGCGCCGTACTCGGCACCGCGGTCGCGGATGCCCTGGCCGATCTCATCGTCCAGTTCGGTCGGGAACGGACCGCCGCCGACGCGGGTGGCATAGGCCTTGGCGATGCCCAGCACGTAGTCGATCGCATCGGCACCCACGCCGGCGCCGGCCAGTGCGCCGCCGACGGTGGTGTTGGAGCTGGTGACGTACGGATAGGTGCCGTGGTCGATGTCCAGCAGCGCGCCCTGCGCGCCTTCGAACAGCACGCGCTTACCCTGCTTGCGCAGGTCGTGCAGGATGCCGGCGACGTCGGACTTCATCGGCTCGACGTACTCGCCGAAGGCAAGTGCCTCGTCGTAGGTCTTCTGGAAGTCGATCGCGTCGGTGTTGAGGTACTTGGTCAGCACGAAGTTGTGGTAATCCAGCGCGGTGCGCAGGAGTTCTTCCAGCTGCTTGGGGTAATGCAGGTCGGCGATGCGGATGCCGCGACGTGCCACCTTGTCTTCGTAGGCCGGGCCGATGCCACGCCCGGTGGTGCCGATCGCCTTGCCGCCGGCAGCGCGTTCGCGCGCCTGGTCCAGGGCGATGTGGTACGGCATGATCAGCGGCGCGGCCGGGGAGATCTTCAGGCGCGAACGCACTTCCACGCCGGAGGTTTCCAGCTCGGCGATTTCCTTCTGCAGCGCGGCCGGCGAGATCACCACGCCGTTGCCGATCAGGCACAGTGCGTCGTCGCGCAGGATGCCGGACGGGATCAGGTGCAGGACGGTCTTCTTGCCGTTGATGACCAGCGTGTGGCCGGCATTGTGGCCGCCCTGGAAGCGCACGACCGCGCCGATTTCCTCAGTGAGCAGATCGACGATCTTGCCCTTGCCTTCATCGCCCCACTGGGCACCCAACACTACGACAGACTGACCCATGACGGGCTCCTCGATTTGTTGCGGCCATCGGGGCCGCGGACGGGTAAACCGTGGCGGGGGTGGCCAGCGCGGTCATGGCGGCTCCAAACGGGGAGCGGCCGGCGATGGATGGCCCAGACACGGAAAAAGCCGAACGGGGGAGGCCCGTCCGGCTTTTGTGCATTATCCGGGTTTCCGGGGTCGGGTGCCACCTTTCCGACGGACGGCTTCACCCAGCGGTCAGGGGCCCGAAACGGGGTCAGATCCCTTTCCTGCGGAAAGGAATATGACCCGCTGCTAATGCCGTGCCCACCACAGCAGGCTCAGGCCGGCCAGCAGGATCAGGCCGCCAAAGCTGCGCAGGGCCGGTCCAGGCAGGTCCAGCAGGCGCTCGGCCATGCGCTTCCAGGCCAGCGGGGCCGCGAACAGGAACAGGCCTTCCAGCACCGCGACCAGGCACACGGCCGCGAACAGGTCTTTCATCGGGAACTCCAGAAATGGCACGGGGCCCGGCATCTGGCCGGGCCCCGTGGGTAGTGCGTGCGACCTCAGCGATCGCTCTTGAGGTACTGCAGGAACGGGTCGTTCTTGTCGAGCACGATCACGCCGTTGCCGTCGGTCATGGAGCCACGGTAGGCCTCCAGGCTGCGGTAGAAGGCGTAGAACGCCGGATCGGCAGAACCGGCCTTGCCATAGATGCGCGCGGCATCGGCATCACCTTCACCGCGCAGGCGCTGGGCATCACGCTCGGCTTCGGCGATCAGCACGGTGCTGTCGCGGTCGGCCTGGGCGCGGATCGTCAGCGACTGTTCCTCGCCTTCGGCGCGCAGCTTGGCGGCCTCCTGCTTGCGCTGGGCGCGCATGCGCTCATACACGTCGTTGATGACCTGGCTGTCGGTCGGCAGATCGACCTGCTTGATGCGCAGATCGATCATCTGCATGCCCAGCCCCGCCACCGCCTCGTTGATCCCCTTCAGCTGCTCGGCGATCAGCTCGCTGCGGTCGCCGGACACCAGCTGCTGCAGGGTGCGCGAGTTGATCTGGTTGCGCAGCGAGTCGGTGATGATCGGTGCCAGGCGGGCATTGGCGATGCGCGGATCGCCGCCGGTGGCACGGAAGTAGTCACCCACGTTGGAGATGTAGCCGATCGCGAAGAAGTCGACGCTGACGTCCTTCTGCTCGGCGGTGAAGTAACGCGCAGGGGCGGTATCAAGCACCTGGAAGCGGCGGTCGAAGACCTTCACCGTTTCCACGATCGGCAGCTTGAAGTGCAGGCCCGGCTTGATGTCCGAGCGCACTACCTTGCCCAGGTTCAGGACCATGGCGGTCTGGTCCTCGCGGACCACGTACACCGAGCCCAGCAGGCCCAGCACCACCGCCACGATCACGGCGATCCAGATTGGACTCTTCATCGGCTGCCCTCCTCACGGCCGCTCGGTCGCCCGGTCGGGCGGCCCGTGGGCCGGCCCGGATCACGGGAAGGTTCCGCCGCCGTGGTACCCGGCAACGAAGGCATCACCACCTCCGGATTCGGCACGCCAGAGGCCGACGTCGCAGGACGGGTATCGCCGGTCATCGGCACATAGATCAGCTGGCGGCCATCGCCGCCGATCACCTTGCGGTTCTCGCTCAGCACCTGCTGCACCGTTTCCAGCCACAGGCGCTTGCGGGTCACGTCCGGCGCATCCTTGTACTGGGCCTGCAGCAGGCTGAAGCGCTGTGCATCACCCTCGGCCTTGGACACCACGGCCTGCTTGTAGCCTTCGGCAGTGGTACGGGCGCGCGAGGCCTGGCCTCGTGCTTCCGGCACGACCTTGGCAGCGTAGGCCTGGGCTTCGTTGATCAGGCGTTCCTTGACCTGCTGCGCACCGTTGACCTCGTCGAAGGCCGGCTTCACTTCCTCCGGCGGACGGGCGTCCTGCAGGGTCAGGCCGGTGACGGTCAGGCCGGTCTTGAACGCGCGCAGCAGCGCCTGCAGGCGCTCCTCGGCAGCCGCGGCCAGCGGGCCACGGTTGTTCAGCACGGCGTTGAGATCGGCACGGCCGACTTCCTCGCGCACGGCACTCTGGGCCGACTGTTCCAGCACCTGGTTGGCATCGACCGTGCCGAACAGGTACTGCTGCGGATCATCGATGCGGTACTGGACGTTCAACGACACGTTGACGATGTTCTCGTCGCGGGTCAGCACCGGAACCTGGATCGAGAAGGTCTTGATCTCGGTCGCGTTGACCTTGGTGACCGACTCGATCGGCCACGGCAGCTTGAAGTTCGGTCCGGGCTGCAGGATGCGCGAGAACTGGCCGAAGCGCAGCACCACGCCACGCTGCTGCTCGCCGATCAGCTGGAAGCTGGAGAACAGCACCAGCAGCACCAGGGCTGCCACCACCCAGCGGACGATGCCGCCATCGAACAGATCCTTCAACGGCCCGGGCAGCCCGCCCCAGCCACCACCATTGCCACCGCCGCGCGACCCGAACGGCCCGCGTCGATTGTCCTCGGGGCCTTGTCCGCCCTTGTTGCCGCCGGGTGTATTCCAGGCCATGCACGCTCCATCAAGATATGGGCTGCGGCGCGGGCCCTTCCCGCGGCGCCAGCCGTGAACCATCACCGATCATACAAGATGGGGCGGATCGGCAGGATCGAAAGGGGGCGAACGGGGTAAGGTGGCGTTTTCCTCGAAGTCAGGCACGCCGATGGTCCCCACCACCCCGTTCACCGCCTTCCGCATCGAAAGCGACGACGCCGGCTACCGCAGCGGACTGACCCGGCTGGGGGTCGACGACCTCAACCCCGGGCAGGTGCTGATCCGCGCCCGGTGGTCCTCGGTCAATTACAAGGACGCCCTGGCCGGCACCGGCAAGGGCCGGATCCTGCGCCGCTTCCCGCTGGTGGGCGGCATCGATGTGGCCGGTACGGTCGTGGCCTCCACCGACCCGGCCTGGCGCGAGGGCGACGCCGTGCTGGCCACCGGCTGCGGCCTGAGCGAAACCCGCGACGGCGGCTACAGCCAGTACGTGCGGCTGGAGTCGAGTGCGGTGATCGCGCAGCCGCCCGGGCTCAGCCCGCGCGAGGCGATGGTGCTGGGCACGGCCGGTTTCACCGCCGCGTTGGCGCTGCTGCGCCTGCAGGACAATCGGCAGACCCCGGATCTGGGCCCGCTGGCGGTGACCGGCGCCAGCGGTGGCGTGGGTGCCCTGGCGCTGTCGATCTTCAGCCGCGCCGGCTATACCGTGCACGCCGTCAGCGGCAAGCCGGAGCAGGCCCGCTTCCTGCGCGACATCGGCGCCAGCGAGGTTCTGCCACGCGAGGCGTTGGCCGATACCGGCCCGTTGCAGACCGGGCGCTTCGGCGGGGGCCTGGACAATGCCGGCGGCGACATGCTGGCCAGCCTGCTGGCGCAGACCGTGCCCTACGGCAGCGTGGTCAGCGCGGGCCTCGCCGCCAGCCCGAAGCTGGACATGACGGTGATGCCCTTCATCCTGCGTGGCGTATCGCTGTTGGGCGTTTCTTCGGCCAACGCGCCACGCGCCCTGCGCGAAACCGTCTGGGCGCGGTTGGGCGACGACTGGAAGCCGCAGCATCTGCAGCAGATCTGTACGGCGGAAGTCGGCCTGGAGGCGCTGCCGGAGGTGTTCGAGCGCATGCTGGCCGGCGGCTCGCTGGGACGCACGGTGGTACGGATCGACTGAACGTTGCAGGCAGGCGACGGACGGCAGGCGCCGCCCTCCCGCCGGTAATCCGCCCGCACTACACTGCGGGCATTACCTGGGGAACAACATGGCACGCATTCTGATCGTCGACGACTCACCGTCGCAGCTGTTGGGGATACAGCGCATCGTCGAGAAGCTCGGGCACCAGATCCTGACCGCCACAGATGGCGCCGCCGGGGTGGAAGCCGCCCGTGCCGAGCTGCCCGATCTGGTGCTGATGGACGTGGTCATGCCCAACCTCAACGGTTTCCAGGCGACCCGCACCCTCGCCCGCGACGAGGCGACCCGGCACATCCCGGTGATCCTGGTGACCACCAAGGACCAGGACACCGACCGTATGTGGGGCATGCGCCAGGGCGCCAAGGCCTACATCACCAAACCGTTCTCGGAAGATGAGCTGTCCGAGGTGCTGGAGCGGGTGTTCGCCGGGCAGGGCTGAAGCCGCAGCATGCGCGGGTAGCGGGGGGGGGGGGGGGGGGGGGGGGGGGGGGGGGGGGGGGGGGGGGGGGGGGGGG